>CBDVCG010000413.1:0-2694 GCA_965372425.1 uncultured Anaerolineales bacterium | reverse complement strand
TTAGCTCGCACGGATACCCTGGTGCTCAGGCATTCACAGCCCGATATCCTGCAGATATCCGGGGGTCACCGGTTGGAGTTCCTCAACCGTATTTGCACGAACGAGCTCGATGGGTTGCTCCCGGGGGAATTTAAATCCACAGTCCTCACCACCGCAAACGGTCGCATCGTCGACATCCTACACGTCCTCCAGCGGGAGGATGACGCCCTTCTACTCACAAGTCCAAACCGCGGAGATCAGGTTCGAGAGCGACTGAACGGCTATATCTTCTTCCAAGATGATGTCCAGATCCATCCATGGAACGAAAATCAGATGCAATTTTGGGGCATTTACGGGCCGAATAGTCTCAAGGTTGTCCGGAATATCGCACCATTCATCACCGATTTCAAGAACGGCGAATTCCAATCCCACGAGGATGGTTTCATCATTCCATACGAAAATGATCACCTCAACGGGTTTCGAGCCCTCATGAATTCCAGGAACGAGCTAGATCCATCATGGGATGAGAGCGTACAGCCCATCAGAATGGCCGCATATCAGGCTTTGCGGATCGAGGCGGGAATACCGGAAGCGGATAAGGAGATCACCGAGGAGAGGATCCCACTCGAAGTTGGACTGGACGATATGATCAGCTTCACCAAAGGTTGTTATATCGGTCAGGAAATTATCGCACGCCTCGACAGTCGCGGAGGGCTGGCAAGAAGGATGGTCGGAATAAGATTAGCAGAACCGGCTCCGGAAGGAACGCAAATATTTCAAGGTAGTGTGGCAATTGGAACGCTGACCTCAGTGGCTGAATCGCCGCGTTATGGCGCCATCGGTTTATGCATCGTAAAAACGAAGGGTTTTAATCCTTCAGCGTTGGGGATCGTCGATGAATACAACGCAGATTTCACATCGCTTCCATTCGAGTGAACCCGCGCAATCCCTGGCTTCGTGGACCAGGGCAGCATGAGAGGTCGTCAAGCGATCCTACCAAACCGCAGCGCCCCTCCGACCTCGCCCCGCCCCCACAGATGCATATCCCCCAAAGCTCACAAGATATCTGAGCGAATCTGTCAACATCACCTGAACTCCGTTTCCCCACGCACGGCTCGAGTGTAGAATAGCACCTCAACCAGACCCGGGATCTGAGACGTTGAGATGATGATTAAATCGTCCTCCCCCCACTCTCCCAAACCCACGAAGGAGAACTCATGAGCTACCGCTACGCCATCATAGGAACAGGCCGACAGGGCACTGCCGCCGCATACGACATTGGGAAATTTGGGGAGGCGGAATCGATTTTAATGCTCGATTACGATGAAAATCAGGCCGCCGCATCAGCTTCCCGGATCAACCAACTCCTGGGAGATGGTCTGGCAACTTCCAAACAAGTTGATGCGCAAGATACGGAACGTGTCGCAGAAATCTTGCGAGACGGGAAGGTCGATGGCCTCTTGAGTGGAACCCCATATTCCTACAATCTCGGATTATCGGAGGCTGCTATCTCGACCAAGACAGCCATGACCGATCTCGGGGGCAACAGCGAAGTTGTGCACCAGCAGTTGAATTTATCTCAGGCCGCCGCCAAGGCGGGCGTGGCGATCATCCCCGATTGCGGTCTGGGACCCGGCATGACGACGACGCTCTCGCTTTATGCCATGGAGCAGCTGGATGAGCCTCGAGAAGTGTTCATCTGGGATTGTGGGCTCCCCAAGCATCCCGAACCCCCCTGGAACTATAGCCTCACATTCAGCATCGGGGGATTGACGAACGAATATCATGGGGACTGCCTCTTCATCCGTAAAGGTAAAACTGTTCGTGTTCCAGCTCTGGAGGAGTTAGAACTCGTTGAATTCCCTGAACCGATCGGAACGCTCGAAGCTTTCACGACCTCCGGCGGGATCACGACCGCAGCCAGAAGCTATGAAGGAATTCTGACCACCTTCCAGAATAAAACGATGCGCTACCCCGGACATTTCGAAAAATTGAAGGTCATCCAGCAACTGGGTTTGCTCGAGACAGACCCCATCAAGATTGGAGCCAAAGAAGTTCAGCCCCGCGATGTGCTGCACGCCTTATGGGAGCCTTTGATCCGGGCAGAAGCGGACACGAGGGATCTGGCCATCATACGCATTCTCGCTGTTGGTATTCGTCAGGGTGTGGAGACCGAAGCCCAGGTTGATTTGTACCTCGAGTATGACGATGAAACCAACTTCACCGCCATGGAACAAGGGACAGGCTGGCACGCCGCAATCCTTACCGAGGCAGCGGTGATGGGCAAGATCGAACCCGGCGTCATCCCGGTCGAAAGGGCGATGACGGGTGAAGATTTTGTTGCCGAAGCCGCACGTCGTGGTTTCGAGGTCCAACTGGAGGTCAGACCCCAATAACAATCGAGCCTCAAGAATTGGTTCCGAATATCGAAGTCCGATGCGATGGGGGTTACGCGTGGCAAAAATCGGGTGAGTTTTTACTTAGGGAAGTTCTCAGCTGTCGGCTTAGGGGAGAAACTCTCCCAAATCCCCATTTACGACCATTTTCATTCTGAGCGCGAGGCGATCGGTCTGTTCACCGGCTAGCTTTAAGCGTTTCACAGGATCTTCGGTGCTTGTCGCCAGCGAATCGCGGATCCCATGGAGCTGGGGGATGAGCACCATGTCGATGTACTCAAGTGCATCACCTGCATTTTTAAACTCTTTTTCATGAGAA
>CBDVCG010000412.1:0-2698 GCA_965372425.1 uncultured Anaerolineales bacterium | reverse complement strand
GATCCTGATGCAATGGTGAAATATGGGCGAGAATGCGCCGATCTCGGAATCCCCTATCTCTATGATCCAAGCCAGCAGATTGTCCGGCTGGACGCCGATCAGCTCGAGGAAGGAATTCGAAACTGCACGATGTTATTCTGCAATGATTATGAATTTGGACTCATCCAGGATAAGACTGGATTATCGATCCCAGACATCCTCTCAAACACTGAATTGGTGCTCATCACCGGCGGCGAGAAAGGGGCGAATCTCTACTTTGATGACAATGAGTATCATGCTCCTGTAGTCCCTCCGGAGAAAATCGCCGATCCCACCGGCGTTGGGGATGCATTTCGTGGTGGCTTCTTAAAGGGGTATCTCCACAATCTCAGCCTGCCGGTATGCGCTCAGATGGGCACTTTAGCAGCTACATTCTGCCTCGAATCGGAGGGTCCGCAAGGACACGAATTTACGCTCGACGAATTCCGTGCGCGTTTTCGATCTCATTTCACAGATCATTCAGAACTGGATCAGCTTGGATGAGCCCTTCACAAACGAGGAAAAATCTGCGTCGGCTGCTAGAACATGATCGAATCTGGAACGCATGTGCGATCGCGGATTTCGATCCGGTACACGATGAGTGCACGGACTGGTTTTTTCATGAAGACTCGGTTCTCTTAAGATACCGAGGACTTGAACCAGACCTACTCTTCGCATCCGGGGATCCGACGATCATCGAGACGCTATTTTCCGAGCTGCCGCCGGGTAGATACCAGGTTGCACTCAAGCAAGAAGTTGTAGATGCAGTTCTTCATCGGTTATCAGTTAATGGAAGCACTCCAATGTGGCGAATGGCGCTCAAATCCGATCCCCCTACTCTCGTCATGCCAGATGAAGTGCAAGCCCTATCAATCGAAGATCTACCCAACATCGAGTGTCTGATGGCTGACCACGAGGATCGCCCGGATTCTTTCATGCCAGCCCAGCTCGAATATGGACTTTTCTATGGCGTATATGAATCCGAGGATCTCATCTCCATGGCTGGCGTCCACGTATATTCCGAAATCTCAAGCGTGGCGGCAGTTGGGAACGTCTTCACGCATCCCGAGCACCGCGGGGATGGATTTGGGACGCTGGCGCTTACAGCGGTCACAACCAGGCTCCTGGCTTCGGGAATCCAGACAATCGTGCTCAACGTTTCTCAAGAGAATGAGCCTGCCATTCGCTCATACTCCAAGATTGGATTCGAGCCCCATTGTCGCTATCTTGAGGGAACCGGGCATATCCATTGAGAAACCCCTGCGCCACGATCGTTTTTGACGGAACGAACCTCACAAAGGAGGGAGTAGCCCACGAAGAACTGGTGATGTGTCATGGTATCCTTGTCGCTGGATTGACGTGTCATTTTATTTTAAATGACCTGTCAAATTTATTAAATTTTTATGGAGAAGCAAATGAGTGTTGAGTATGATATTAAAGATCCCGGTCTAGCTGAGGGCGGCAGACGAAAAATACAATGGGCTGAGAATGAGATGCCCGTGCTCTCACAAATCCAGGCTCGTTTTGCAAAGGAACAGCCTCTCAAAGGGACAAAAATCGCGGCATGTCTGCATGTCACGACCGAGACGGCCAACTTGATGAAGACCCTCCAAGTAGGAGGAGCGGAGGTTATTCTGTGTGCCTCCAACCCACTTTCCACACAAGATGATGCGGCAGCTTCCCTCGTGATGCATGATGAAATATCCGTATTTGCCATCAAAGGCGAAGATAACGAGACATACTACAAACACATCAACGCGGCGCTGGATGTCGCACCCACTTTCACGATGGACGATGGGGCCGATCTGTTAAGCACGCTCCATAAGGATCGGCGAGATCTGCTTGATGAGGTCCAGGGCGGCACGGAGGAGACGACTACGGGCGTGATCCGCCTTCGAGCCATGGCAGCAGATGGCGCGCTCGCCTACCCTGTTATCGCCGTGAACGACGCGATGACGAAGCACTTCTTCGACAATCGTTACGGTACGGGTCAATCGACGCTCGATGGCATTGTGCGAGCGACAAATATTCTGCTGGCGGGGAAAACATTTGTCGTCGCGGGATATGGCTGGTGTGGGCGTGGTCTAGCAATGCGAGCACGTGGGATGGGCGCAAACGTCGTCGTGACCGAGGTCGAACCTCTCGCGGCGCTCGAAGCAGTCATGGACGGATTTCGTGTTATGCCTATGAATGATGCCGCCGAAATTGGCGATATTTTTTGTACACTCACGGGCGATATCAATGTCATCGACAAACATCATTTCGAACTGATGAAGGACGGCGCCATCGTTTCCAACTCGGGACATTTCAATGTCGAAATCAACATTCCGTCACTTGAAACCATGGCAGAGGAGAAACGTAAACCACGCGAGTTTGTGGAACAATTCATCTTGAAAGATGGCCGACGCATCAACTTGTTAGGTGAGGGACGTCTCATCAATTTGGTGGCCGCGGAGGGACATCCGGCAAGTGTGATGGATATGTCTTTCGCTAACCAGGCGTTATCCCTTGAATATTTGATGGCGCACGAAAAAGAGCTGGAGAATCGAGTGTACACCATCCCCGAGGATGTGGATCGCGAGATTGCCCGATTAAAACTCGAGAGGATGGGCGTGAAGATCGACGTCCTCACCGAAGAGCAGAAGAAGTATCTCGCCTCCTGGGAAGAAGGAACCTAAAC
>CBDVCG010000411.1:0-2701 GCA_965372425.1 uncultured Anaerolineales bacterium | reverse complement strand
AATATCAAAACTATCTGCCTGCTCAACGAGTATAATTTCAGGGTTCAGAGATGACTGATTTATTCGATCACTTACGCAAAAACCTTCAGAATCATTCCCCACAGGTACGCGCTGAATGGGATGCGCGCCCAGCCGCTGTCCTCATTCCAATCTATCAAGATGAGAATAAGGATTGGCACGTACTTTACACGCGCCGCACGGATGAGCTCGAAGAACACCGGGGGCAGGTGTCCTTTCCCGGGGGTCTGATCGAGGATGGGGATGACGATGCGCAGGGTGCTGCACTCCGAGAGACATTCGAAGAGATCGGGATCCTGCCTGATGATGTGGAAATTCTCGGTGCGCTCGACTCCCTTCTCACGGTAACACAATTCCAGATCGCTCCCATCGTTGGGCGTATTGCCTGGCCATATCAATTTAACCTGAATAGGAGCGAGGTGGCGAAGGTTTTTGGTGTACCTATCAACTGGCTCTCTGATCCAGAGAACCTCGAAATCCAGTACCGACAGGCCGTCGTCCCTGGCCGTGATATTCCCGTCTATTACTTCCGACCCTACCTGGGTGAGACGATCTGGGGTGCAACCGCCAGAATTACGCTCAATCTTCTCGAGCGTATCAGAGGATAAGAAGAGAGCGCTGTGCAGCACAGCGCTCTCCTGAAAAACCTATTTCTCGGTAGAGGGGTTCGAAGGACTACTCAGCAGGCTCCTCACCCGCATCTTCTTCGTCTGCCTCTTCGTCGACAGCTCGATCGATGACCTCGGGCTCCATGCCTTCTATCAATTCTTCTTCGATGACTTCCTCTTCTTCCTCTTCCTCTTCAATCTGGTAGGCTACTCGGGCGATAACATCTTCAGGCT
Organism: uncultured Anaerolineales bacterium; assembly: GCA_965372425.1. Taxonomy (GTDB): domain Bacteria; phylum Chloroflexota; class Anaerolineae; order Anaerolineales; family E44-bin32; genus E44-bin32. The sequence continues at coordinate 1,841 of CBDVCG010000411.1, read as the reverse complement.
CATTCAAGATCGAGACACCCTCAGCCATGCTGAGATCCCCAATCGTGATGGTTGAATCCATTTCCTCGAGCAGTCCTAAATCAACCGAAAGACGATCTGGCAAATCCATCGGAAGAGCTTCCACCTCGACTTCTAGGATCGCCTGCACTAATACAGCAGCAAGATCACGAACTGCGGGGGATTCACCAAGCAGCTCGATGGGGACCACTGCTTTGATGCGCACATCCAGGGCAACTTCAAGAAAATCAACGTGGATCGGTGTCCGCCGAATAACATCCCGTTGAATCTCTTTGAGCAGCACCTTATGAGTTTCGCCATCTACGACAAGATCGACAAGCGTTGAGCCACCCAAGCGCGAGATGGTTCTCGAAACATCCTTCATCTCAAGCTGCAGAGCCATGGACTCTGTGCCCATTCCATACATGACGCCAGGAAGCCATCCTTCTCGCCGAAGCCTTTTTACCTTGCTCCCTCTTGCGGTTCTTTTCGAAGCATTCAGTTCAATTGCGTCCATCGTTCCTCCAGAGCGCCTCTCACCCAATTAGGATTACCCTCGCTCTTTTAGAAATTTTTCGGTGAGAGATATTATCTGTCTCCTCTAATCATCTTCCCAACAAGAAATATCAGTCCAACTGTCATCCCGGCCACGAGACCAGCAAGGAGAGTACCACGTGTATCCAGTACCGTCTCTACGTCCCCATTCACCTGTCGAGAAAGCAAAATAAATGCAGTGCTATTCTGAATATCAGCATTTTGGACTATAGCAATGCCAATCCCAGTATTTTCAACCGTCGCAGTATCAGATATCAGAACACCCGTGTTCGATTCGTTCAAGGATATCGTCTGACCTTGAACAGCGAGTGCGCCCGATCGATTCATACCCACTACTTCCCCAGAAATCGATATAGCTCCCCCTTGAGCGATATCTACACCAGAAGCGATGATCCGATTTGCTCCCCCCTGATGGATGTTCACTTGATCCGCTTCAACGGTCTGGATCGCCCCACCGTCAAGGTGAATGACCTCTGCACGAATGTCTTCGTCGTTTGTCCGAATGTCTTCTTCGGTCGTTATCTTCTCATCTTGATCCCTAAGCCCTCACAGGCACAAAAAAAGGGTAGGTGCCCACGTCCTGGGACCTTCCCCGACGTCCGTAGATGGATTTTACCATTCTTCTCAAGTGCGTCAACCTTCCTGAAGATAAGTTCTCCACGCAATTCGGTCGATCCTCCTGATGCCCAAATCAGATGCTCCTATACATCCAGTTTGACCCTCCCTTCTATGCATGTTAAACTCAACGATTGGCTTCTTGCAGGTCATTTACAGGGATGACGGGTGATGAATATTAAGCGGACAATCACCATCTTAAGTGCATTACTTATCTTTAGCATCGGCATCCTCCTTGACGGCACATACGCCCAAGCGCAGGCGCCCGGATATGTCGATATCATTCGACCATCTGGGGGATCTGCGGTATTTGGCATTACTACGATTGAGGGCTCTGCATCCCATCCCGCTTTCGTATCGTATGATCTATCATTCGCTTATCCCGACGATCCAACAGATACCTGGTTTGTAATAGGGGATTCAATATTTTCGCCGGTCGAAGATGGGGTTCTTGGTATCTGGGACACGAGTGGTATTACGGATGGCGAGTATCGTCTTCGATTGCGCGTACATCTTGATAACGAGATTATTGTCGAATACCTTGTTGAAGGCATCCGAATTAGGAATTCCCGTGCGATAGAGACACAGACACCCTCATCTCAGGCGGCAGTGCAGTCCCCCACTCCTCCTGAACCTACCCGGACGCCAAGACCTACGCCCATACCGCCCCCGTC
>CBDVCG010000410.1:0-2709 GCA_965372425.1 uncultured Anaerolineales bacterium | reverse complement strand
TCGTCTCCGAACACGCATGCTGCGGGATTATTTACACACTCGTTCAGTGTGATGGGGCCATCGATGGCTTCAATGACTTCGAGGAGGGAGATGTCCGCAGCAGGTCGAGCGAGCGACACGCCTCCCCGTGCGCCCCGCGAGGTCTGGACGACACCCGCGACCGATAGTTGTGAGACGATTTTCGCAAGGAAGGAAGGCGGTATGTGCTGCTCGCGGGCGATCTGACTTGTAGGTGCTCGCCGAACGGCTTTCAAGCTCGATAGATAAAGTACCGCACGCACAGCGTAATCGGCTTGACGAGTAATCTGCATCAATTCCTCCAACTCAACGTCATTACTCCAACTACTAGGATAGGAGTTATCTATTTCGAACCAAGTGTACGTCTTGTACACAGAGGCGGCAAGTGAGTTGTGTCATGGTGGGGATATGACCTTTTACGAAGGCCTTTTCCTTTCCTCCTCTTACCCATGGTATCATAGCGAGAATCCACAAAATGACTGTGTACAGATGGAGGAAGCAGCGTGAAAAATATCACCGTGGTGGGTGTAGGGTATGTTGGGATCGTCACTGCCGTATGCTTTGCGGATCTTGGGAATCGTGTCACTGCGTTGGACATTGATGATGCCCGAATTGAAGGATTAAAAAATGGGATTATGCCTATCTATGAATCTGGTTTGGAGGAGATGGTCGCTCGGAACGTGGGTGCGAATCGACTTTCCTTCACGACTTCCTACTCGGATGCCGTAAAAGGTGCGGAATTTGTCTTCATAGCCGTGGGAACCCCGTCAGGTGTCGATGGGGAAGCCGATTTAAAATATGTCCGTGCTGCGGCAGAATCGGTCGCTCGCTCAATGGATGGCCCGCTCATCGTGATCAACAAATCCACGGTCCCAGTAGGTACGGGTGACTGGGTTGCAGATATTATTCGGTCTCATCAACCCGAACCGATCCCCTTCTGGGTAGTCTCATGTCCTGAATTTCTACGCGAGGGTTCGGCGATCTCAGATTTTATGAGCCCCTCCCGCACTGTGCTTGGTTCAGTAGAACGAGAGCCTGCGGAAAAAGTGGCGCAGCTGCATCTCTCTCTTCGCGCCCCTATTGTGATCACGGATCTCAGAACCGCTGAAATGATCAAATATGCATCCAACGCTTTTCTTGCGACGAAGATTTCGTTTATCAATGAGATTGCGAATATTTGTGAAGTATTAGGAGCAGACGTCAAGGAGGTTGCGACAGGAATGGGCTACGATCAGCGCATCGGTCCACATTTTCTCGACGCTGGTTTGGGTTATGGGGGTTCCTGTTTCCCGAAGGATGTGAAAGCGCTATCTCATATGGCAGGAGAGAAAGGTCGAAATCCTCAACTGCTCAAAGCTGTAATGGAAATCAACACGGATCGCAGACGTTTGCTGGTATCGAAGGTGCATGATCTGTTCGGTGATCTGACCGGTAAGAAAATAGGATTGCTCGGTCTGACGTTCAAGCCGAATACCGATGACATGCGCGATGCGCCGTCGCTGGATATTGCGAAACGATTAATAGCTGCGGGAGCAGAAGTGAGAGCTTATGATCCAGTTGGGATGACGAATGCTGCCGCAGTCATGCCTGAAATCACGATGGCGGAGGATCCGTATGCGCTTGCAGATGGCTGCGACGCGCTGGTTGTGTGCACAGAGTGGAATGAATTCAAACATCTCGATCTCCTTCGTATTCGCGAGTTGATGCTTCATCCTGCGATCGTCGATGGACGAAATATATACGATCCGATTGTCATGGCACGCATGGGCTTTCGCTATCGGCCGGTCGGGCGAGGGTTTGGTGAGGACGGGGAGTCGATCTCCGAACCGCACGCGGAAGCGGCAGCTTCATGACCTTACCCGCCAATCCCACCGTGGCGACACGCTTACGCAACGGGCTGGAAGTACGCTTGAAGCCGATCCGCACAACTCCCATTATCAGCTCCTGGATTTGGTATCGCGTCGGATCCCGCAACGAAATACCCGGGGGAACCGGGCTTTCCCATTTTGTGGAACACATGCAGTTTAAGGGGACCCCTCAATTTCCATCAGGAATCATGGATCGGGCTATTTCGCGGGATGGTGGCATCTGGAACGCGTTCACATGGCTCGATTGGACGGCATATTTTGAAACGATGCCCTCAGATCGTTTCGATCTGGCATTGCGGCTTGAATCGGACCGAATGAGCAGGAGCGTGTTCGATCCCAAGGAGGTCGAGCGTGAACGTACGGCCATTGTTTCGGAACGAGAGGGGCATGAAAATGAGCCCACCTTCCGATTGGCCGAAGAAATCCAAGCGGCCTCCTTCCGGGTAAATGGATATCATCACGAAGTCATCGGTGATATGCATGATATTAAAACAGTTACCCGCAGCGATCTTTACGAACATTATAGATCGTACTATGTCCCCGGCAACGCAGTCTTGGCCGTCGTCGGTGATTTTAGCGTGCGTCCAATGCTGGATCGGATCCGTGAATTATTCGGGGATATTCCTAAGACCCCTCGACCAGAGTTTCAGACTCGACCCGAACCCCCCCAAACTGGAGAACGGCGCATCATCCTGGAGGGACCTGGGGAAACCGGATACCTGAAAGTTGCTTTTCGTGTCCCACCAGCGCGCGACCCGGATTTCATGGCATTGACCATGCTCGGGAGTGTGCTGGCGGGCGCTGCAAGTTTGAACTTCTTCGC
>CBDVCG010000409.1:0-2713 GCA_965372425.1 uncultured Anaerolineales bacterium | reverse complement strand
CATTGTGTTCTCGTAAATCTGACCACCCATGAACCATCCCAGATCCTTGTTCGGACCCGCTAATGCATTCCCCGAGGCCACATAAGCCGCTCGCGCATCATCCCACAACGCCCCCCAAATCAACCGCTGTATTTCACCTGCGTGCGGCGGCTCTCCTACCTGATGATCAGGTTCTTCTACTTGCCGATCAGACCTCACCCCATCTGGCGTTCGTACAAGCTTGAGCTTCGGCACTCGTGATGGGGATATCAATATCGCGAACGCTCGTGCGATTTGAATGGGGGTGACGGTAAACGTGCCCTGCCCGATAAATTCTGCAGAAGGATCTGATGGATCGAGCTCGAGATTAACCTGTCGTTCGCTTGCTGAGGGCCGGAGAGCAACCTCTTGGTCAAGCCCGTATAGCTCGAGCATTTGTCTGAATGACTCGAGTTCCATCTGCCTGCCGATGTCCTCCATCAATGCGGGGCAGCCTCGTTGAACGGCATCAATATAGCCAACGACTTCTTGGGGGAATTGATTATCCGCACAGGTAAGCTCGCCGCCATCGACAGGGACGATGCGATCCAGGTTTTCCAGATGGAAAGGCTCCTTCAGCACACCTTCCCTTAATCCCCAGGCATAGAGGAAAGGCGCCAGTGCTGTACCAGGTTGGTATTTCCCCTGGGTGGTGCGGTTAATCAGTGGCGCCTTTTCGCTTTCGGTTAAATCCTGCCATTGTTCTTCAAACAGATTGGGATCGAACGAGGGTGACGACGCGAGTGCAAGGATTTCACCCGAGAATCCATCCAGGATTACCACAGCCCCCTCATGATCTAATATCGCACCCGCAGCTTTACCCTGAACCTCAGTATCGAGCGTCAACTGGACATCAGCGCCCGGTGGGGTGAATCCTCTAAGCACCTTGTCCCACTGGTAAGAAGCCTCATCCACACCCATTTCACCTCGAAGATACGCGTCCATCGAGGCCTCTATCCCTGATTGGCCGTAGGCATATGTGTCGAAACCGACCACGTGTTCGGCGCCGGTTTGAGGGTAGCTGCGCACATACGAACCCGGAACACCGAGCGACTCAGCCAACACGTTCCCATCTCGGTCGAGGATACGGCCTCTTTCCACGAACTTACTCTGTACTGCCCTACGCGGATTATCCAGCCTGGCAATCAGATTCGAAGATCTGTATAAGCTCCACCAGCCCAAATTAATCGCAAGCAGCCCCCATAGAAGCAATAAAAATAATTGAACGTGCCTGATGGGTTTGGTGAACCGGCTGCCTCCTCCCCCGCCACCTGAACAATGAAGGATCAATCCTAATGCCACAAAACTTGTCAGGAGGGAAGAGCCGCCATAGGAGACGAAAGGGAGCGTAATCCCTGCCAGAGGTAGGAAACGGGTTGCCCCGCCAATGATGAGCACCGCCTGAAGCCCCAGCGCGATCGAAATCCCACCAGCTAGCAATGTTCTGAATGGCTCCTCATTCCCGGCGGCAGCCTTGATTCCCCTACTCACGAGGATTACAAACAATGCGATCAGTCCCAACCCACCGATCAAGCCCCACTCCTCCGTAATTGCGGTGAAAATGAAATCGGTATGGGCTGCGGGGACGAACTCTGGATTTCCCATACCCGGACCGCGACCGAATATTCCCCCTGAGGCGATGGCAATTAAGGACTGCACAATCTGGTAGGAACCGCCTATGGGATCAAGCCATGGGTTGACCCATGCTTCAAATCTAAGCGCCACGACGTCAACGAACACCACTCCAAGGACGGCGCCGATCAGAGTAAGGACGATGGCCAGTACCAAGACAAGCCAGCGACCCGTGGCGAGATAGAGTAAGAACGCAAAGATTGCCAGGAAAAGCGACCCAGTCCCCATATCTCGTTGCAGCACAAGAAGGGCTATGGCAATCACCCAGATGATCATCAAAGGAAGGAGCGATTTCCAACCGCGATATTCAATGCCGTCCTGCTCTACGGTGACGCGGTCAGCAAGAAAGGATGCCAAAAATGCAATTAGAATAAGCCGGAGAGGTTCGGAAGGCTGAAAGTAGACACCGCAACAACTCAACCAGAGAAAAGGTGGCGACCCTGTTGGGCTCGTTCCGAACAACAGCGTAAGGAATACCAGCCCAATCCCAAGGGTGATCCACAGATATCGGTATTTACGCAGCCACTGGAGATCCCGCCGCCCTTGAAGTACGGCTATCAGGATAAGACAGGATAGAACGAACCATCCCGTTTGACGAAGGCCGAATCCGGGCGCCAATCTCCAGATGACAAGCAATCCCCAACCAGCGAGAAACAGCGCAATCGGAAGCAGCAAGGGATCACGATCCGGATCTGTTTTCTGCGCGGTCCTCCTGACAATCCATGCGCCCAAAGCCCATACCGGCAGGATAAGAAGGTGCGTCAACTTGACCTCAGCGGCGGACCACGATTGGAGCTTTGCGTCTTCGGCGATAGAGAGAGCCAATGCTCCCAGCAGGAGAAAGATAAACGCGAGAGACAACAATAGCGCCTCATGCCGATCTATATTGGTCCGGCGTTCAGATGAGGTATCGATCAACAAGGTCGTACAGCCTTTCCATCGTGTCTGCCGGCTTGGAGGCGGGATATTTGATGGATTTCGTTATTGAATGACTCATTCAAAACCTATCTATCCCGGTATTTATCTCGGCGCCTGGGCGACAGAACACGCCATGAAAATATTT
>CBDVCG010000408.1:0-2720 GCA_965372425.1 uncultured Anaerolineales bacterium | reverse complement strand
GGGAATCACGGATCCCAGCCAGCATCATCCGCATGGTAGAATCACTCAGTTTTTACGAGAGTGAGAGAGATGAAAATTAACTACGAAGAGACGACTGAAGATCTTCAGACGAGAATCGATATCCACGGACAGTTTGGCACGAGGGATATCGACGCCTGGATGCTTGAGATTCTGAACTTAAAGCAAGGCATATCTATTTTAGACGTGGGGTGCGGCTCAGGAAAGCAATGTGTTGCCTTTTATGAATATCTTGAAGGAGATGTGATGGTAACTGGAGGGGATGTCTCCGCTGAGTTGCTCGAGAAGGCGCGGGCTGCTACGGCGGATTATCGCGATCAAATTGAGATTATAGAGCTTGACTTCAATAAACGTTTTCCATTCGATGATGACCTGTTTGATCTGGTATCGTGTTGTTTTGCGATCTATTACGCTCAGGATGTCCCTTTCACCATTCGTGAGATGCACCGAGTTATTAATCTTGGAGGGCGGTTGTTCACAACCGGTCCGATGCCGGAGAACAAGAAGTTGTTCTACGACATCATCCATGAAGCGACCGGCAAACCGATCCCGCATATGCCCGGGAGTTCACGATTCAAGAGCGAGTTTTTGGCTGAAATAGAAGGTCAATTTTCAAACGTCGACCTGCATGTGTTTGAAAATCCCCTGGTGTTTCCAGAGGTGAAGCCATTCATGGATTACACACGAGCCTCGCTATCCGAGGACCGGAAATTATGGGGCGACTTTTTCCAGAGCGAGGGTGATTTTGAACGTATCATGGCTCAGATTGAAGAGGTCGCGAACCGTCGTTTTGCAGAAGAAGGCCAACTCGTAATGACGAAAGTCGTCGGCGGAATTATCGCCGTAAAGTAAAGAGCGATAGGGAGATAGAACTTGTTATTCGTTGGACGGAAAGCACTCTTTGTCGGAGCACATCCGGATGATATTGAGCTGGGTTGTGGAGCGCTGCTCTCCCAGATTTCTGCCGACTCCAATGTCCTCTGTGTGACGCTCTCGGACAATCAAAAGAATCCCAAATTAAAAAATCTCGTTCAGGAGCATTATGAGAGCATGTCGATCCTTGGGGTTGCAAAGGAGAATATCGCCCTGAGATCGTTTGAAACGAGGAATTTTCCTCGGGATCGACAGAAAATCCTTGAATACTTATATGAGCTTAATCGAGATTACGAACCTGATGTTGTATTTGTGCATTCCAGCGCCGATATACACCAAGACCACACTGTCGTCACCGAAGAAGCCCTGAGGGCGTTCAGGGGAAAGACACTGCTCGGATTTAATGTACTTCGAAGCAGTTACAATTTCTTCCCGCATTTTTTAGTCGAAGTTTCTGAGAGCGACGTGGAAAAGAAGATCTCCGCGCTGCAGGCGTATAAAACTTATCAGGATAAGTATTATTTTGATCCCGAAATTATCCGTTCGCTGCTGGTTCAGTATGGGATGATGGCTGAGAGGTCCTACGCGGAGGGGTTTGATATTCTCAGGATTGTGGGAAGTTTTCGTTCCATCGATCCTGGTGAAATGCGCCAGGAGGCTTGATCGACCAACTCCTCAACGTGAGTCATCCTGAAACAGCGCGATGCCCATCACTTTAGATATGCTTGAAACCTCATCTTCAGCCACCACGAGTCAATCTCTAGAATATCAAGAAGGATGCTGGCGCCTGGCAAAACCCGCCGGTGAAATTTTGTAGAGATCGGGTTCGATGCGAAAAACCCGAGTTCTCATTAGGTTGATGTACTTACCATATTGTAATTTGAAGAAAGAGTGAATTTGATGCCGGATACGATTTCTTCGGGTCGCTGCATGCTGTGCGGTTCAGGTGGTGAAGACCATCGCGTCTTTGCGGAGGTTAAGGAAGGGGGGAAAAGCCTAATCTTTCAACAATGCAGCCGCTGCGGATTGGTCTTCCAGGCTGATCGACCCTCAGAAACCGAATTGAAGAATTACTATCGAGAATCCTATCGAGAATGGGTGCAGGGTCAGTCGGAGCCGTCAAGCAAAGATCGCTGGGTGCAGCAGGGTCGAGCGAGAAACCTGGTGGATCTTATCCAACCGCATCTACCTCGAGTCATCCGGCATCTGGATATTGGCAGTTCAAGCGGTGACCTCATCCTGCAATTAGCCTCCACCTACGGCTGCGAAGGCATCGGCATCGAGCCGGGAGACGCCTATCGTGAATTCAGCGCTGCCCGCGGCGTTCAGGCCTTCCCATCGCTTGAGGATCTCGATCCCTCCATGGAGCACAGCTTCGATCTCGTTACGCTTTCGCACGTGCTCGAACATCTTCCAGCTCCGAAAGATACACTCCGGGAGTTACGCGAGCGGTGGTTAACAGGGGATGGCAGGCTATTAATTGAAGTTCCAAATCTCTTCGGGCATCCTTCACTGGAAGTTTCGCATTTAACCGCCTATTCTGCACAAACGCTCAAAAATATGCTCTCAGTCTCTGGATATGAGGCCATCATGACAAGGGCACATGGTCAGCCCTTCTCGCGTATGTTACGATTATTCATTACTATTCTTGCCAATCCAACAGCGATCGATCGCCCTCCAAAGATCAGTAAGCCCAGCGTTCGAATGATGCGGGTGCGTCGAAAGCTGGGTTTAACTCTCCTGACTGGCGCTCGAGGGGTTTCATCGCGTATTCTGAGGAAGAAACAACTCCAACCTTGGCAGGGATGATGGTGAAGCGTATCGTTTAT
>CBDVCG010000407.1:0-2739 GCA_965372425.1 uncultured Anaerolineales bacterium | reverse complement strand
GAATGTCACCGGGAACGAGCAGCTGCTTAGCTTGATGACAGGTGGTTCAAGACGCGCACTCACGCCAATTACGATGTTCTCAGGCGGTGGTGAAACCGGAATAGCTTTGATGTCCCCATCCACACGCGTATCGTCGGCAGCCAACCAACAATATCGTCCAGGCATGCGAGGATGCTCGACGACAAACCAGGCCTGATCCTCGTCTCTCCCCATCACTGGAGCAGTATCATCCATCAAGAAAGTCCCACTTTGCGCATATTCTTCGCCTGGTCCGAAACGACACAACAGGTCCGCACCAAGCGAGGAGAGCATGGGTGTTGGTGGAGGACTTGTGGCTGATGGACGCGGTGATGGTGTGGGTGCCGGCACATCGGTCGGGGTCGGAGTATTGGTGGGTTCTGCAATAGTGCTCGTCGGAAGCACTTCACCATCAGGCGAGGCAGCGCCATCTGTCGCAGCCTCTTGAGGCTTGGTTGACGTTGCGCACCCTGCGATGATGATCATCAAGAAAACGAGAATGAATGTGGTGATTTTTCTCTTATCCATTACTATCCTCTCCCTTCTTAACGCCGCGGCAGCAAATCCAGAAAAACCTAATACTCGGATCTACCTTCCATGGCTTGAGAAAGAGTCGCCGAATCAGCATACTCCAGATCGCCACCGGAGGGTAACCCTCTTGCTAATCGTGTGATCCGAATTTGTTTCCGCCCTAGTTTCTGTTTTATATACATCGCAGTGGCTTCACCTTCCAGGGTTGGGTTGGTGGCCAGGATAAGCTCATCCACCTCGTTCATTTCAAGGCGCGTGAGTAGTTCAGCAACACGAAGGTCGTCTGGACTGACGCCTTCCACGGGCGAAATTGCGCCATGAAGCACATGGTAATGCCCTTTGAATAATCCTGTCTTCTCAATCGCTAAAACGTCCAGGGGCTCCTCGACCACGCAGATAGACCGTGAGTTACGTCCGTCTGCCGAGCAGATCGGACACGGATTATGGTCTATGGATGTGAAGGAATAACATTGGGCGCACAGCGTTGTGGCTTCCCTCATTTCACCAAGCGCACGAGCAAGTTCCTTGCTCTCGAATTCCGGAGCTCGTAGCAGATAGTAAGTCAATCGAGAAGCAGTTTTTGGACCAATTCCCGGCAAGCGGGAAAATGCCTCGATGAGCCTTTCCAGTGGTTCGGGAACGGCATTCATCATCCCAGCCCTAACGCACTCAACCCACCACTCATCGGATCTAATTTTTTCGCAGCCAGGGATTGTGAATCATGAATAGCCTGATTCACCGCAAGCATGAGCAGATCCCCCAGCATCTCTGGATCTCCATCCTCGAAGAGCTGATGATCGATGGTAACACTCTGGCAAACTTGGGTGCCTGTCATCACTACACGCACCGCACCTCCTCCAGCACTTGCTTCAACAGTCTCGTGTTCGAGCTCGGATTGGGCTTTCACAATGGCTTCTTGCATGCGTCGGAGCTGGTCCATCATCCCTGCTTGCATATTTTTAGGCTTCTTGGTTTTTGCCATATCACCTCTCTATAAATCTATATTCAAACCTGGAGCGCGTATTCCTTCCTAAGAAGTATGACCTGGGTTGAGGAGGGCAATGTTGAATTAGAAATCGTTGACAATTTGGAGAATAGATCTTAGCTGTACAAATCTATAAGACCCGCCTTATGCATCCGGTGGCAATTGTTCGACATCAACGACTTGTGCTCCGAGATCCCGCACTGCTGTTGAGACCATCCCGCCATCTTTCATGGGCGCCGCTTGGTTGTCGTTATTCAATCCATCCGCCCATACATCAGATAGGACACATCGCAGGGAAATCTCCTTCCCGAGAATTTCCCGTAATGCATCCCTCGCCACCGATATATTATGACCCTTCTCCATTTTCTCGCGGAGCAGGTCGCTGCTAAAACCGATGACGAGCGTGTCGGCATCTAAACCCAGAGGTCGGCATGAGTTCAGCAGCGCCTGTGCGCGCGGATCGTGACGACGCGCCGACTGAAGGATGTCTCGCCAGTGATCGAGGATGAGATCGAAGGAGATGTCAGCTGAGGGATCAATCCGGATTGCTGGCGGTGGTTCTGCAGTAAGCTCGGGTTTCTTTTCCGCCTTGGTGGTCGGACTATTGTTCTCAGCCTCGCCCGCGGGAAGTGTGGCAGGTGAGGGATTTTCAATCTCTCCCGACTCAATCGAAAGCGTTTCCACAAACGCCAATTCCAAAGGGAGTGAAGATTGCCATGAAATCCCGCGTAAACCAGCGGCAAGATTGAACCCACGTATGCCGTGAAGAAGTCGTTCAAGTGGCACGCTTGTCGCTTGTGCCGCCATCATTTCCTTTACTTCTTCCGACAGATCGGGGAGATTTAGACCGGCTAATAGTGCGCTAGATTCGGCAATATTAAGCAGCGGCATGTTATATGAAAAACGGGAAAAGAGTTCTGCGAATTCATCCTCGATAGTGTTACCACGCAATTCTGGTAACCTGCGCCGCGTGGCCGTCGCAAAAACAAGGCGATCGCGGAAGCGATCACGGAGTGCTCGCAAGTTCAGGAGCGCCCGGTTATCTAATGCGGTGTAAATCTCGTCGAACTCATCAAAGAGCAGGCATAAATTTTGACCCAGCTCCTTGCCCAATTCCGAAAGCGCCAGGTTGAAAGAGAGGGATGCTGTGAAAGTTGAATCCGCCTCTGTAATTGTCTGATGGTAACCCTGCAGATTTGTTAATA
>CBDVCG010000406.1:0-2749 GCA_965372425.1 uncultured Anaerolineales bacterium | reverse complement strand
CGCTCGGAAGAAGCATACGCTTCAATTCATCCTCGAGGTTCTGAACCTCTGAGGTGAGCCCATCGAGTTCTTCTTCGGCTAATTCTCGGATCTCGGGGTCGTCGGAGCCTCGCAGGGTTTGAGCTTGATCTATCTGTTCGCGAATGGACATGTAATCACGGTATGTCTTAACAATGGGTTCGAGTTCCGCACGCTCACGACCGAGCACAGCTGCGCGTTGATAATCTTCGCCAACCTCAGCCAACTCATCATTGATAGCGTCGAAACGCTTCTCGATCCCTGAAAGCTTATCTTCCATATCCATTACACATACGAAACTCCCACGCGGCGATGTGGGAGAGATGAAGCAATTGTACCATGCGAAGGTGTCCGACTTAAGGGCATGGATTAATAATACGGATAAAGCGCAAATTTCCAATAGGCTCAAGCGCTCCGGAACCTTTTAAGCTCCTAAATCGTCCCTAAGATGCCGAAACCTATTCAAATGAGGAGCACATCATGAAGAAAATCGGACGCATATACATCATCCTTGCTTTTCTGCTTAGTTTCATCCCGCTCTCTCCAGCGTTTGCGGACGGCATCATCATTCCACACCCACCCATCTGCGAACCGGGCCCGTGCCCGATGCCGGTCCCGATTTCGCAGCTCGCCATCCAATACCATCGCGTAGATGTACGCATAGAAAACCAGGTGGCGATCACGCACGTCGATCAGGTTTTTCGAAACGACAATGACTGGACCATCGAAGGCACCTATGTGTTTCCCATCCCTGATGGCGCCGCCATCACGGAGTTTACACTCTGGATAGATGGTGAGCCCGTCGAAGGGGAAATTCTCACAAAAGAAGAGGCCAGGCGCACGTATGAGGACATCGTACGAACGATGCGAGATCCAGCCTTGCTGGAATACATCGATCGCGGCGCTGTGCAGGCTTCTGTATTCCCGATCCCCCCGGGTGGTGAACGACGCATTGAATTGGAATACAGCGAAATTCTCACGTCGGAAGAGGGCTTGATCCGATACAGTTACCCCCTTAATACGGAAAAGTTTTCCACCGAGCCATTAGAAGATGTCGTCGTACGTGTAGACGTCATTTCCAATGAACCCATCCGAGCGATTTACTCCCCGTCCCACGATATTTCTGTCGAGCGTGAGGGTGAGCATAGATTCACGGCTGGATATGAGGATTCATTCGTCACACCTGATAAAGATTTCGACCTCTATTACAGTGTAGCCGAAGATGATATCGGGCTTAATTTACTCACTTATAGAGATCCGCAGGGCGAAGATGTCGACGGATTTTTCCTTCTGATTGCCGCTCCAAGTGTGGATGCGGGCTCTCAGGGGGCCATCCCCAAGGACGTCATCGTTGTCCTCGACCGATCCGGGAGCATGGATGGAGAAAAATTCCTCCAGGCCCAGGACGCCCTGCATTATGTCCTCGATCATCTCAATCCAGATGACCGCTTCAACATCATCGCCTTCAGCACCGGAATAAAAACTTTCGCAAGGCAGTTGGAAGGTATAGATGATGTCGCCGAAGCTCACCGATGGATCGATTCCCTCGCAGCGGCAGGGTCCACAGATATCAACCGCGCCTTGCTCGAAGCGTTGGATCAAACGCAGGCAGGGCGACCGACCATCATCATCTTCCTCACCGACGGGCTGCCCACGGAAGGTGAAACCGAGACCGAAGACATCCTGGATAATATCCGGCGAAACGCCGCTGAGAACGTCCGGCTTTTCGCTTTCGGGGTTGGATATGATGTGGACACCTTCCTCCTGGACACACTCGCCCAGGAAAACCGCGGCGCAACGAACTACGTCACACCTGGGGAGCCAATCGATGAGATCGTCTCTGCCTTTTACTCCAAGGTAAGCCTCCCTGTGCTTATCGATCTCGATTTGGACTTCGGCGAAATCACGACTTTCGATCTCCATCCTGAAGACCTGCCCGATTTGTTTGCAGGAACCCAGTTGTTGGTCGTCGGTCGATATAAGAATCCAGGTTACGAGACGGTTGTGCTCTCAGGTATGGTGAATGGTGAGAAACTACGGTTCCGCTATCCAGATCAGCGCTTCCGATCCTCAGGAGGATCTGATTTCCTTCCACGCCTCTGGGCGACACGCAAGATCGGCGCTCTGCTTAATCAGATCCGGCTGCAGGGTCCCGACAAAGAAATCGTCGATCAGATCGTGAAGCTCAGCATCCGCTATGGGATCGTCACGCCTTACACTTCATATCTCGTGACTGAACCCCATATGCTGGGCGCCGAAGCACAGCAGGATATCGCCGAGGGTGTGTTCGATGAACTTCTCAATACACCCATGGTTTTTTCTGGCGAGGATGCCGTCGGACGCGCCGCGGCCGAGTCGGAGATCAAGGGAGCCGAAGCGCCTCTGGTGTTGAGCGATGAGGCAGCCGAGATCGTGAAGTACGTGGGCTCGCGAACATTTCGCCTGGTGGAGGGGGTTTGGATCGACACAGCGTTCGATCCCGATCGGATGGATACGGTGGATGTCCCCTTCCTTTCCGAAGCGTACTTCGAGCTTGCCAATGCCAGAACTGAATTCGGTGATGCCTTCGCTCTGGGAGGTAGTGTCATCGTCGTGGTTGATGAGCTTGCCTATCAGGTCATCGGAGAACATGAACAGGGAGATGAGATCACCATCCCTCTGAGTGTGGATGATGATGAAATCCATGAGCCCGAGGTTGTCCTGGTGCCTGAAGATATAAATAAGGGCGAAA
>CBDVCG010000405.1:0-2761 GCA_965372425.1 uncultured Anaerolineales bacterium | reverse complement strand
CCCGGACCAATTTCAAAATCTCAGGCCTTGAAGTAACCATGCTTGTAGCCATAAATCCGGACAGTATAGACATGTGTGTGCTAAAAGGGGAGAGGATACGTTTCTGCCATACCGTCAGGGTCGATACAAACCAGATTTCAAGATGATGCGATTGTTTTTTCAGCAATCCTCAGGCTTTCGTGCATTGATATTCCTCTGGCTCACATTTGTAGCTGTGAGCCTGGCATGTACGCGTGCGGATGTGGAGTCACCCGGCGGTGTGGGTTCCGGGGGAATCGCAGCACCCACGACCTTGAATTTCAAACCGGTGGATCCGCCCGAAAACACGGCGACCATCGAGGTGCCTTCGGTGGCGACATTAACGCCGGAGTTTCTCGAGCCCGTTGCCTCCCCCACATTTCCGCCAACGCCCACTAGCGAGTCAATCGACACAAGTGAAAGCCTTCTCTACAAATCACAACCGGGTGACAGCGTGCGCGCATTGGCTGTCAGATTCGGCGTGATACCCGACGATATCGAATCTCCAGAGCCGCTTCCCGCTGAGGGGGATCTGATTGACCCCGATCAGTTGTTGATCATACCCAACCGCCTGGTCGATGTAGGTCCAACTGAGAAGCTTCTTCCAGACAGCGAAATTATCTTTTCGCCGCATGCCACTGATTTCGATATCACCGCGTTTGCCCGGGAACAGGGAGGATATCTCAATAAATACCAGGAAATCGTTGACGGATTCTGGAGACCGGGACCGGAAGTTGTTGAAATTGTCGCTCTAGACAACTCGATTAATCCGCGGATATTATTAGCGTTCTTGGAGTACCGTTCAGGATGGGTCACGGATCCAGGCGTTCCATCTGGTGATGTATTTAAATATCCTTTAGGTGTGAAGGATGAGCGCAACCAGGGATTACAACGCCAGTTGACCTGGTTGGCGAATGAACTCGGCAATGGCTACTATGGCTGGCGTTCAGCGACCCTTACCGATCTAAAGTTTCGTGACCGATCAACGCTCCGTCTTGCTCCGGAGATAAATGCGGGTACGGTTGCGATCCAGCATGTCCTCTCTTTATTCCACGATAGAGTGTTGTGGGATCAAGCTGTAAATGAGAATGTTTTTTTAGGAACTTACACGAATCTATTTGGTGAACCTTGGGAGTATGAGTACGCCATTTTTGAGCCAGGTGTAAGTCAGCCGGATCTGATCCTCCCATTTCTACCGAATCATATCTGGGCCTTCACTGGGGGTCCTCATGGCGCCTGGGAGCGGGAAAGCGCCTGGGCCGCACTTGATTTCGCACCTGCAACGAGCGTTACAGGATGTGTGGTTTCGGAGGATTGGGTCACTGCATCAGCACCGGGTATTGTAGTGCGCAGTGAGGATGGTACGGTTGTGCTCGATCTGGATGGGGATGGCCGCGAACAAAGCGGATGGGCGCTGCTCTACCTCCACATCGCAGAGCAGGGGCGGGTAGAAGCGGGAGTTTTCGTTGAACAGGGCGACCTTATCGGCCATCCCTCATGTGAGGGGGGTATCGCAACTGGTACACATGTCCATATCGCCCGGAAATATAATGGGGAGTGGATCCTCGCAGATGGACCCATCCCGTTCGAATTAAGTGGATGGGTTACCCATGCAGGTACCAAACGTTACCAGGGGGTACTTGTGAAGGATGGAGAAGAAGTCATTGCCTGCCCATGTGCCTCATATCAAACGTTGATTTCACGATAATGAAGATGAAGAAGGGCAAGCTGCCCGCACTGCTGCTCGCCTTTGCGCTCATTACTTCATGCCTGCCTCCCGCCTCGGAAGCCTCGCCCACACAGACACCAGCGGAGATCTCTCCGGTGACCTCGGGGACCCCGATTCCATCGAGGGAACCTTTTCCACCGGGAACGATTTTCGAATATATCAGTCAAACAGGCGATACTCTTGGATCAGTTGCATCGCATTTCAACACAAGTGAAGCTGAAATTCGGGGAGCGAATCCACAATTGCCGGATGATTTGACCACGTTCCCACACGGATTTCCCCTCCAAGTCCCGAGCTATTATGTGCCCCTGACAGGGTCCCCTTTTAAAATATTGCCGGATAGCGAGGTTGTGAATGGGCCGACCGCAGTGGACTTCGATCTTCGATCAGAGATCCTCAAGCGCCCTGGATTCTTGTCAGAAATCGATTCGTTTGCTTATCGTAGACAGCGCGATGCCTGGGACGTTGTGGACATCATCGCACTCAATTACTCGATCAATCCAAGATTGCTTCTCGCTTTGATGGAATACCAGACGAAAGCGTTGAGTCTCCCTTTTCCACCCGGGAATGAGATGAGATACCCCATGGGTGTCGAGGATGTCGATTATCGAGGATTATTCTGGCAGTTGATCTGGGCTGCAGAACGATTGAGTGATGGATATTATGGTTGGCGGATAGGTTCGCTCACCTCGCTTGAGCTGACCGATGGTCTTACGATGCGTGTGGACCCATGGCAAAATGCTGGAACTGTCGCCGTCCAAAATTTTTTCGCGGGACTTTATGGGAAGGAAGAATTTGATCACGCTGTGAGCCCGGAAGGTTTTTATCGATCCTATGTCGATTTATGGGGGGACCCTTTTTCACTTGAGATGGCACATATCCCTGGAGGCTTGGAACAACCCGAGCTGGCATTGCCGTTCGTAGAAGGGCACGTCTGGGATTTCACAGGAGGACCCCACCCAGCCTGGGGGACGAGCCTTCCATTTGGCGCGCTTGACTTTGCCCCCCCATCCG
>CBDVCG010000404.1:0-2790 GCA_965372425.1 uncultured Anaerolineales bacterium | reverse complement strand
TTATCAAATAGACGAACTGCAATCTCGGTCTGGAGGATAAAATTGGAAAGAACCTGCGCAGGTCCATCATGAATTTGCCGCGATATTTTCCGGCGTTCCTCTTCCTGCGCCTGGATAACTCTCTCCAAACTTGCTTCCGCGGATTGCTCTTCTTCCTCGATCTCAATAACCGGACGGCCTTCGAGAAGCTCCAGCGTTTTAGTCATGAACTCAGTGCTGCGTTCTAAATGAGCCTTGTCGCTTTCGAGCTTTTCCAGCTGGCCGCGCATCGTGAAAAGTCGCTGTTGGGCGTCTTGCACGGCTTCATAGTTATTGCGAATATCTTCTCTCGGTACCGTATCGAAGTGTGCTTGCATCTGATGGACGCGAGCTGTAGCATCGGCAGTCCGTTGAGTGAGCTTCTCAACCTCTCCCTGGCTCTGTTCGACCAGGAGCGTGATTTCCGTGAGCTCACGATTAATCTTCTCAAATTCGACGTGTGCCTCTTCTAGGAAAAGGTCAACGGGACTTGCTTCGATGCCGTCTTCATTCTCTGTCATATTTTTGGAAGCCTATTTGCGGGTATCTTGCAGACGAACCCATCCGTGCCTGAGGGCGTAAACAGCGGCTTGAGTCCTATCTTCAACATCTAATTTGTGCAGGATCGCCGTCATGTGGTTCTTTACTGTTTGATGGCTTATCCCCAGCCTTGAGGCGATTTCTTTATTGCTCATCCCCCTGGTAACATACTGCAGTATTTCCATTTCTCGTGGTGATAACGGTGTAAAAGCCTCAACATCCCCTTCTAAGTGAGGTCTGCGAACGGTCTCAACGCCTCGGGAAAGCCATTCTTCCAAGCCTTCGGAATCGTAAACCTGATCTCCCACCACATAAAAACCACGAGCTACATGGCGGACGATGTCCACGAGCTTCCCCGCCTCTACATCTTTAGAACAGTAGGCCGCCGCTCCCGCGCTGAAAGCGTGCAGCACTTGTTCAACATCATCATATGCAGTCAAGAGAACGACCGAGGTGTCCAATCGTTCTGCCACAATCTGGCGCGTGACCTGCATTCCGTTCATATTGGGAAGGTTGACGTCGATAAGCGCCACTCGCGGCTTGAGCTCGCGAACAAGCTGCAGCGCTTGATCTCCTGTGATACCTTCCGCAAGGACATCCATGTCTTCTTCAGCGTCGATAATGCTCCGGACGCCTTCTCTGAAGAGAGGATGGTCATCAACGATAATTACCGCAAATTTGTCCATTCGTTTCGCCTCGCTTTTGCCAGCGGCGAGTATAGCATAGTCAATCCCCTAGCGGCAACCGGTCATTTTGCCAGCGGTAGATATGCATATTCTCCCCACCTGCTTCTGGACTGAAAACCCCAAGTGTTGAATAAATCTCGTCACCGCGCTCGATTAATTTCGGGTACCAACCCGGGAATGTCATGAGGTAGGATGCCCCGTTGGCATCCAGGAACTCAGCAAGCGCGTGTTCATCTCGGATGAATGGTATGACCTCAGGAGAGATTAAGCCAGCTAGATCCATAATAGGGCGATCACCGTAATACCCGAGCGCGCCAATATCGTGACCAGCGATAAGAGCCTCAATGGGAGTGTTCTCCTCAATCCACTTCGCTGCAGCAACCATCTCCGTCTCGATAATAGCCACATCTCGAACATATGCCCTTCCGCCTATGATCCAGAAGATGACCAACACAACGCCGATACTTATTCCCCATGTACGGGAAATTGTACGCCAGATCGGAAGAGTTCGAAATCGATCGCCCATTATCGCGAATCCCTCAAGACCGAGGACAATTACTGCAGGAATTACGGGCATGGCATACCTGCCATGTTGATAGGTGACCGGTAGACGATATGCATATAAGAGCAGATAAGTCAGGATCCATACAAGCGGCGCAACCCGCCACCAGGAGCGGGCTCTAACCACATTGACAACCATCGCAACGATGCCAGGCAAGAGCAGTATTCCCACGCCCACAAGCGGCATCCGTACTTGATCGAGAATTCGCGTCCACAGAGGAATCTCACTCAACACCGCATATTCCGCCTGCTTTGCGTAAAAAGTATTCGGCCAGATGGAACCGCTGATCGCCAGGTTGAAGGACAGATAAGGGAGAGCGATGGCAAGCAGACCACCGGTGAGCAGAAGTCCCTGGCGGATGACTTTTTTCCATTCAGGATAATGGCGGAAGATCAAGATCCACCAAGCTGGCAGTACGAGTAACAACGCATCGGGGCGGATCCAAATCCCGACACCGATGACCGCCCCAATAAGCAGGAAATTCCCTGAGTCTCGATCCATTTGCATGAGCACAAAAGCTGCCAGGAGAGCAATGGCGAGAGTCTCCATTCCTGAGAGCGCCGCCCAAACCAGGTGCCATTCCAAGAGGATGATCAAACCGATAAAGCCAAACCAGCTAGGAAAATTCGGCGAACGAAGTCTCAGCCACGCATGGCAAACGTATGCCAGGCAGAGGAGCATGACGAATCCAAGTAAGTAAGTCCAAGCGAATGGGGATATGCCCATGACATAACCAATGGCTAAAATAGCGCTCCACAGTGGAGCGGTTGAGCCACCACTTGGAATGCCAGGGATAAAGGACCATTCTGTATGCTGTATAAGGTTCCTCGCATACGTCTGGTGAATCCAGGCATCATCGAGTGGGAAACCGGGACCTTCAGCCGTTGAGCTCCAAACGATGTAGCTGCCCATGGATAGGATCGCAACGACGATCAGAAGACTCATGATCAGGAACTGGTTCCGTCGTTTATCACTCATGATCCG
>CBDVCG010000403.1:0-2797 GCA_965372425.1 uncultured Anaerolineales bacterium | reverse complement strand
AATCCCGATGCTTGGTTCCTATGGGAACCAAGCGATTTATGAGCGAGGTTTTACGGTGGAAGCAGCGAACAGCGAACAAGTCCCAATCCAATTATCAGATCTCAAACGAGGCTCAAAACTCACCGGGCAGGTGACCAAGATCGAACTGGCCGGTGCCTTTGTTGATGTGGGCGCGGAATGCGAGGGATTGATTCACATCTCCCGATTGAAGCGCGGTCATGTGAACAGAGTCGAAGATGCTATAAAAGTTGGTGAACAGGTTGAAGTTTGGGTGGAAATAAGCGATCCAAACGCGAAACGCCTCGAACTCACCATGATCCGTCCTGTTACTGTCAAATGGGGAGATATAAAATCTGGAGCAAAATTTTCTGGTCAAGTCGTTCGATTGGAAAAATTCGGTGCATTCGTCGATATTGGCTCCGAACGAGCAGGGTTGTTACACGTAAGTGAAATGCAAGATGAGTATGTCACCGATCCATCTGAATTTGTTAGCGTTGGTGATACTGTCGAAGTCACTGTCCTGGATGTGGATCGAAGCAAACGCCAATTTCGGCTGAGTATGAAACAAGCAGCTTACGAGATAGAAGAGGAAGAGGTCGAAGAGGAGATACCAACCGCCATGGAAATCGCCCTGCGAGAAGCCATGGAAGAACCCGAGAAGGATATTAAGACCCCCGAGCTGGAAAAAGCTTCAACAACCAAGGGGAAAAGAGATGAACTTGACGATATTTTCGCCCGCACGTTGGAGAATAAGCTCGATACCTCGGCATCAAAAGAGAATTGATCTTCTGAAATATCCTCAAACAAACGTTGTCACACAAGTAGGAAAGACGCCTCTTCGGCGCCTTTTTTTTGACTTGTTCGTGTTTTACTTTCGATAGAGACGCTGGATGCTGCGTCTCTACGGTTTAATTTCAGGGAGAGATCATGAACCGTCCCTGGATTTTTAGTACGCCCGGCATGAGCGATAAGCAGGAGGTAAAAATCCTCTGCGGAAATTGATGCGACGATGCGTTAGCCGAAGGTAGCTATGCTGGTGAGAACCACTGTGGGAAGGAGATCATGGCAGAAATCTAGGGTGCCGAGGCGGTATAGGGCTAAGTGATGTTTTACTTCGAGGATCTCCTTCGAAGGGTTTCTTATCACGCAGCAGTCCAGGCTGGCAAGATCGGTCAGATTAATTCTCGCTCTCCTCCACCCACTCGTCATCATCATCCTGGTATAAGGAGTCATCCTCTTCTTCCCAGAATTCTTCGAGTTCGTCCTCTTCCCAATCTTCATCCTCAGGGATATCTCCGATACGTCTGTACGTGAGGCATCCCTCATCAGGATCAAGCTTTATCGAATTCGCTCCACAAAATCCATCTTCAAGAAAAACACAATCAATATATCGACAGCGTATTCTTGACATGGCACTATTTCTCCCTACTCCTCAGAAGAATATGCAATATACAACCTCAATATACTGATGATAAATAACAGGATAATAATCACTGCGGACACAACACAGAAGGGGCAAACTGCTTTGAGTACAAATAACTCGAGGTATGTCAGATAGAATGAATACAGAGTTCCTGCAAGCGCAACCCCAAAGTTTGCCAGAAGCAGACTATCCTGCCACTGAGGGAATTTCAATTCAATGAAGAATAAAACAAGAATCAGGAAATAGGCAAGCAAA
Organism: uncultured Anaerolineales bacterium; assembly: GCA_965372425.1. Taxonomy (GTDB): domain Bacteria; phylum Chloroflexota; class Anaerolineae; order Anaerolineales; family E44-bin32; genus E44-bin32. The sequence continues at coordinate 1,119 of CBDVCG010000403.1, read as the reverse complement.
CCAAATAAAGCAATCGGAATACCACCCAACTCTGCATAGCGACTTGAATTTACAGCTTCACAATCTCCAAATCCTTGACAAGCCGCAACCTGTCCCGTGATTTTTAACCACAGTAGATAAGCCGAATCCACCACACCCAGGATGGCAAGAATGACGGCTGCAATCCACAAGCGTCGAGAGCGTACATTTTCATTCGATTCAACACTCATACAGTCTTTATCCCTCCATTACCAACGTGATTAATATTTCCGGACCCGATCGAGAAGCCAACCTTCTGCAAGCTCAACTGTACTGAGTTTCAGTTCACCCGCTGGAATTCTTGTCAGCGAATTTCCATAGACGCGTGATAGTGACAAACTATCCTGGCTCCCCTCAGGCTGACTTCGAACATTTTCCCCCGACATTGTACAACAGGTCAGAGATAGCTTTCATATCTATCCGGATCCACATCGTGTGTCGAAAGAGCATGGACGATCATCCGCTCACTGCGTCCTGATCCACTCAAGAGGAAGGACGACATCACACCCTACGGGAAACGGCGCACCGGTAGCTATTCCAGCCGTTTCTCCACGCGCTATGCGATCTGCACGCCAACCACCTACAGGGAAGCCACTACGATATTCAAGCGGAGATGAGCCTCAGGGGAGGCATAACGCACATCGGCAAACGTCTTGCAGAACCCATAGATTGCGGAGGCATAGAACGGTGGAATATTCGTATTCGCGATAGTATCTTCGAAGTGATCTCGATCCCTACAAGCCGTGATGGGACAATTCTCAGCAGACGTGAGTGGTTGCCCAGCGAGGCGTCTATCTCGTGCTTCCTCTATAGGAAGGTCTTTCGTGGCCATATTCATTCACCCAAACCATGCATCTGGAATATGAGATTTTGAAACGAAGGTAAATCGCTTAACCCGGGCGTACGCGGCGAGCCTCGAGCACATTTGGAAGAGCTTCAAGCCGATTTAATACCCTGCTTAGTTGTGATATGTCTGTAACATTCAGCACGAGATCGAAGGTTGCCAGGCTATTTTTCGTGGAAACATTGATTGAAGACATGCTAATGCCTTCATTTGCCACCAACGTGGATACGTCTCTGACCAAACCATCGCGGTCGTAC
>CBDVCG010000402.1:0-2803 GCA_965372425.1 uncultured Anaerolineales bacterium | reverse complement strand
TGATTTTACTTCTTTGCGGCTCAATCGGCTAATCGATGAAAGAAATGCCCATTGGTCTGGATAGGGAACGAAGTTCTCGTCTAGAAATACTGTGTTTCCCTTCTCTCTTGATCCTTTTTGAAGAGGAAGCGCGATGAGATTTCCAAAGCCTCCCTTTGGCATCGTATCCTGGCTGGGAAAGAAACGGTCATACGAATCAAGACCGATCTCAGGCCGCTGCTCCATGGTTTCTGTCAGAATGACCGACCCAAGTTGTCGCCCAAGTCTAGAAGCTATCGGTTCGGAAAAGAATATCCACACATGTCCACCGTTACCAGAGCGGGAGCGTTCAATCGAAGCAGGAACATGATAGGTCCGACAGGTTTCGAGGAAAGCTGATACATCTTCAATCCATGTGCCTTTATCAAAATCTACAACGAGGAAGCAGCAAGTTTCATCGAGAAGAAGTGGATAGATGCCAATTGTAAATTCTCGCTTTGATGGGCTCTGAGGATCCCTCCCAAGGAGATGATTTCTGATGACTTCATCTGTGAGCGGGAGAAAATCACGCTGCTCAACGTTATCGCTTCCGGTGTCTGGTTTTTCGCCAAACCTTCTTCCCCCTTTCGTTCGGCTAGCAGGGAACTATCCTGTCTTACCCGTTCTCACACTTTCGTATCGCCTCGCATATACATCTTCTCGGCCTCTGAAAAGCGTACGGAAAAGCGAAATTTTCGTGTCCTCTGAAGACTGATCATTGATTATTGGCGAGTTGAAATCATTTAAGGATTTTGAAGAATCCTTACCTAAAAGCGCTCTCTCATGTTTCAGTTTATCGATCTGCTCAAGAATCACTTTCCTTTTGAGATCCAACCGCTCAAGTTCCTCTTGGGCAGCAGCAAGCATTCGGTCAATATCAGTAAGGGTTCGCACTTATACCTCAGACACTAATCCCGGATTGGATTGAGAAAACTCGAATGATAGGTTCACTCGCGTCCGTGCTCAGAAGGAATTGCCTCTGCATGTGTATACTTCAAATCTCCAATCGATTCAGATGATGAAGAAGGAGATCAATTTATCCTAGGACAAATAAATATCCGTTCAAGTCATTCATCTGGAGCGGCACCATATCCGACGGCATTAAAAACCCGGTTTCAGCTTGGGAGCAGGCGCATAAAGATCGCTTAGCTGCCAAACCAGATCATAGATGACTCTACCTTTTATGTACATCCTCAGTTATTCACTTGTTTGATCCATAATTTTCCTACCACACTGAGGGATGGAGAGATGAAGTTGAGGATGTGCCGGAGGATGTGATCTTAGGTGGGACGGAGATGCTCACTTATCGACGATCGGGCGTCCGATCAAACCGTCGAGTATTTCCAGAAGTCCCCTCTTGCGTTTGTTCGTTTCCCGGATGCCGGCAAGATATCTGTACCGATCCTCATCCCGCCCCATTTCCTCGAGTAGATGGTGGATCTTACGCAGGTAGTGTGCAGCCACCTCATATGCCTTCGTTTGGGTTTGTGCAATCTGGGCTTCGGCGATCCGTTTCTAAATCGCAATTGCCAGATCTGGATTTACCTCGACCACAGCTTGTGCGATTTTATCGTTTCGCAATGCGTCTATCATCCCCACCTATGGTTTAGAACTTGAAGAATTCCAAGAATTGTTGTGAGAAATATAACCGAAATAAGAACCATTCAATATTACTCAAGTCCGAACGAAATCACACGCCCATAAATACTCATCTGTTTACAATTCATGCACGAGTTCCCCAATGGCATAACCATGATGACCGAAACTTGCCCGATGATGTCTTGAACCTGGACCAAAGGAGACTGGCAAATTGCCAAGCGAAAACTGCATTGGTATATAATGCCCATGTGAATTCAAAAACAGAAAAAACAGCCTGGGATACATACCTGGCGGAAAATCCAGGTGCTCATATTCTCCAAACATCGACATGGGGTCGATTGAAGTCGTCCTTTGGTTGGGACTATGCATATTCGATCTCGGGTGGATCAGGGGCACAGGTTCTCTTCAGACAATTCCCTCTCGGGTACTCGCTGGCCTACGTGCCAAAGGGCCCTCTCCAGGGTTGGTCTTCTGCCTTGATTGAGGACCTCGATCGACTATGCCGCGAACACAATGCTTTTGTCCTCAAAGTGGAGCCGGATGCCAAATGGAGCGCGGATGGCGCCGCTGAACTCCGCGATCTCGGATTTATTCCCAGCCCACAAACCATTCAACCGCAGCGCACAATCATCGTGGATATTCGAGATGACGACGAGAAAATTCTCGCCCGAATGAAGCAGAAGACCCGCTATAACATCCGCCTCGCCGCACGGAAAGGCGTGATTGTTAGAGCCTGGCAGGATATACCATCCTTCTCGAAGATGATGGTCGAAACAGCTTCACGTGATGATTTCGGCGCTCATAGCGAAGCGTACTTCCAACGCGCCTATGATCTCTTTCACCCGTCGGGTGCGTGTGAGCTGCTCGTAGCCGAAATCGAGAGGGAGCCAGTGGCTGCAATCATGGTCTTCAGGCATGGGTCGCGCGCATGGTACTTCTACGGCGCTTCTACTTCAAATGCCAGGGAGCGCATGCCGACTTACCTTCTACAATGGGAGGCGATGAAATGGGCGAGGGATAACGGCTGTTTGGAATACGACCTATGGGGGATCCCCGACGAGGATGAGGATGCGCTCGAAGAGCAGTTTCCCCAACGCAGTGATGGACTTTGGGGCGTGTACCGATTCAAACGTGGTTTCGGCGGTCGGATCGTGCGCAGCATGGGCGCATGGGACCGACCGTATCG
>CBDVCG010000401.1:0-2810 GCA_965372425.1 uncultured Anaerolineales bacterium | reverse complement strand
CTCGAGGATTTATTCTTCGAACGGTTTTTGTATTACATTCTGTAGAGACGCAGCATGCTACGTCTCTACGGTTTTATAATCAACACGTAGGGGCGAGCCTTCGTGCTCGCCCTTTTGTTATTTTTTATTAGGGCCACCACGGAGGTCGCCCCCTACGCTGAAAATCATGTTTTTTCCGCTGTCCTCGTTAACAGATTACGCTTCAGACACCGAGAATCTTAAAGCCATGTGTGATATTGTCCCTTGTGATCTCTCCGTCCATTTACTTATAAAAAAGACAAATTGGTACTACACTTGATGAACCCCAGCTCGTCATCAGGCTCCAAACCGAATCGAGTTATTACGCCTGGAACACATTTCTCAATCAGTAAACTCTGACAAGCGGTATACTAGACCTGTCATCTGGTGCTTAGATGGATATAATCATTTGGTGGGCATCGTGACAGATTTTTTGCTTCTAAGTAACCTCCTCGATTGATTCATCTGTCTCTGTGCCGGAGGGTCAGATGAAGACTGTTCGAATCTCAATCATTCTCCTGCTCGCTGCCGCCTTTTTCATCGGTCTGGGTTCGCAATACCCCGCTTCCGCGCAGGAAGTCACCCCAACACCGACAGCAGAACCCGATCCCACGCCGATTCTTCAATTTTCTGCCGCTTCAGACGACGAAGTTGCGGAGGATTCTTCATCAAGCATCATCTCCGAGGATTTCGACCTCTCCAAACTCACGACCCGCGATTGGATCTCACTTATTTTTTCAGTTGTCCTTGTCGCCTTGGTCCTTGCGTTTGGCCGCCGAATCATCACCAACCTGCTGAACCGACTGGCAAAACGGACAAAGACGACCTTCGACGACGAGCTCATCCACCGCATCCAGGGTCAGATTCGCTGGTTTGTGGTCGTGCTCGGGTTCGATATCGCGTTGCTCACGCTCACATTTCTCAGTGATGGAACGAAGACGCTGCTTGCAAATATCTTCTTCCTGCTCTACTTCCTCATCATTTTTTCGGCAATATACATTTCAATCGAATTTTTCTTCGAATGGTACGAAAAGCAGCAGAAAGAGGCCGAAGAGGAACGCAGGATGGGGCTCTTCTTGCCCTTGATCCACCGATCGGCCATCGTCGTGCTCATCGTCTTGGGGATCGTGATCCTCCTCGACCACTTCGGAGTCAACGTCACCGGTTTGGCCGCCATTCTGGCCCTGGTCGGATTGGCTGTGGGTCTGGCTGCACAGGACACCATCTCCGACATGATCAGCGGCTATATCATCCTCATTGACCAGCCCTTTAGGGTAGGTGATCGCATCGAGATCCCCAATGAGGACGCATGGGGCGATGTGGTAGAGATCGGAACGCGCACGACGCGCATCCTCACTCGGGACAACACGCTCGTCATTATCCCCAATTCCTCGATCGCCAAGGGACAGGTGAGGAACTACAGTTTCCCGGATCCGGTTTACCGGCTTCAGCTAGATATCGGTATTGGTTATGGGACCAACATCGAGGAGATGCGCAAGGTACTTGGAGATGCGATAAGAGGGGTGGATGGCGTCCTCGAGGATAAACCGGTCGATATTCTCTACAACGAGATGGGGGATTCATCCATGACCATCCGGGTCCGCTGGTGGATCAACTCTTTTGCCGATAAGCGCCGCATGTACGACAAAGTCAATACGGCGATGCAGCTTGCCATCGACGCTGCGGGGATCGAATCGCCGTTTCCCACCCAGCAGTTGAATGTCAATCTGGATTCGGAATCATTAAGTGGAGATGGTGGAGAAGACGAGATACATGGGTAGGCAATAGGGCACCATGGCACGAAGGCACATAGGCGCTAGGCCAAGATGGCACTAAGTAGGGGGGATTTCCATTTTTTCAATCTAAGAAGAGGACAATATGGAGAGCATTCGAGAATCGTTCAATCGGGTTGATACGAGAATCACGTCATTTCTGGCGAAATACGCCATCACCATTTTGCGCGTAAGCCTGGGGATTAACTTCCTCTGGTTCGGTGCGCTCAAGCTCATCCCGGGGTTGAGCCCGGCGGAAGGACTGGCTACGAGTACGATCGAGGTCCTGACTTTTGGCCTGATCCAGCCGGAGGTGTCCATCATCATCCTGGCGGTCTGGGAGGTGCTGATCGGGATCGGATTGATCACGGGGTGGTTTTTACGCATCACCTTATTTCTGCTACTGGGGCAGATGATCGGCGCGATGACGCCCTTGCTCTTATTCCCGGCTGAGACCTTCACCCGCTTCCCCTATGCGCCCACGCTCGAGGGACAGTACATCATCAAGAACCTGGTACTCATCAGCGCGGGCATGGTCGTGGGTGCGACGGTGAGGGGAGGGAGGATTGTGGAGGAGATCGTGCCCGAGGAAGGTATGATTGAGGTTGCCGGGACGGCGTAGGGCGAAGGGAAGGTTTAACACAGAGGTTTTCATCGATGATTTTCATTTAGTTGTAGAGACGTAGCATGCTACGTCTCTACGGGTTTATAACCAACATATGGGTACAAGATGCCCGAGCATTCAGAGTTGGGCTCAAAGCGGATGGGCGGTTCGCACCCTCACCCATAGCCCGTTGGGCTTTTGCATTGAGCCCGGAGGTTCAGCTCAGTGCGGACATAGAGCTTACAACATTCCTTTTCTGCCAGATCCCTTCGAGCTCGCCGCAAATGAGAGTATCCCGGATACCCAGGGTATCCGGGATACTTGTATAAGCTTGAACCATTTCGTATATCATAGAAGTAGGGAAGTTGAACGACTCCATTGGCAACAATAAGAGGAGGAGGCACGATGACGATGAA
>CBDVCG010000400.1:0-2811 GCA_965372425.1 uncultured Anaerolineales bacterium | reverse complement strand
GTGGGCGATCTGTATCGGCAGACGGCGCGGTCGTCGAGAATCGCTGGGTTACATTCAGCCATGGTGTGGCCTTCGTCATCGGTTTTAGTTTGATCTTCATTACATTGGGTGCGGCAGCTTCCCTTCTGGGGAGATTCTTATTCGATATTCGTGAATGGATTGCAAGGGTTGGCGGTGTCGTGATCGTTATCTTTGGTTTGCACACGATCGGCATCATCACCATACCCTTCCTCAATATGGACACACGCCGCCAGTACAATCCCAACGCGAGCTCTGGCTATCTCTCGTCCGTATTGATGGGCGTGTTCTTCTCGGCTGGATGGGCGCCGTGTGTTGGACCGGTGTTGGGTGCGGTACTCACGCTGGCGATAAGCGGGGCGGAAGTGACCCAGGGCGTCTTTCTTCTTACGGCATACTCGATAGGTCTGGCGATCCCGTTTTTACTGGCAGCTCTCGGTGTGGGTCGTGTGGCGGAATTAATGCGCACACACACCAAGGCGCTTCGAGCTTTCTCCGTTGCCACGGGAGTGTTGTTGGTCATCCTTGGGGTCATGCTTTTCACGGGGACGTTTGAGCAGCTTGCTCGCTTCGGGTTCTTCGTGGACTTCGGCATCTAGGACCAGGAGGTCATGATGGCAGATCGGAAACCAGGATCATCGAGACGCATTCTGCTCCTCGGAGTTGGAGCGCTCATTATCGCCGGTTTGGTGGTGGCGGGGTTCTCCTTTACGAGGGGTGCTGAAAATACCTCAGCAGAACAAGTGGAAAGCCAACCCATTTCCAATCTGAAGACGGCTCCGGAGAAGGGTGCACTCGCGCCGGACTTTGCGTTGAAAAACCTCGATGGAGAATTGGTTCGCTTGAGCGATTTTCGCGGGCAACCTGTGTTGGTCAATTTATGGGCGACATGGTGCGGGCCGTGCCGGCTCGAGATGCCCGCGTTTGAAGAACGCTTTCAGACGTTTAAAGATGATGGTTTCATCGTGCTTGCGGTCGATTTCGATGAGCCTGCCGAAGATGTTGCCGCATTCAGAGATGAGTTTGGCCTTACCTTTGAACTGCTGCTCGATCCCGGTGCGGAAGTACAAAAGCTATACCGCAATCGAACCTACCCATCATCCTTTTTTGTGGACCGCGAAGGCGTAATCCAGATACAGCACATCGGGGTGATGACGGAAGGTCAATTGGACGGATACCTGGCAGAGTTGGGACTCGGTACATAATCCGGCACGAATCAACTGCGCATCTCCCCCTGGCAAGCAGGATTTGATTTATCCGGCTTTCAAATCGCCACAGGCGAGGATAAGAGCGGCATAAACATATAGCACAAGGTTGAAAGGAGGTCCTCGACGGACCCATGAAGAGACCAAAGATGAAAGTGCTTATTGGCTTGGGAATATTAACTCTACTGGCAGCGGCATGTGCGGGGCAAGTTCCAGCAGCGGATACATCGGAAACGGGAGAAGCTTTGCCTTCGGAGCCTCCACCCACTGTTGAAGAACAGGCAGAATCTGCACAGACGGACCACCCGGAGGAATGTGGGGATCCGTTTGGGGGTCAGTCACCAAACTTCTCGGTTCAATTCTGGCCCGATACGGATTTCTGCCAACACAGCATCGACTACAGCGAGATATTTTCAGGAGGGCCACCTCCTGACGGCATACCGGCCATCGATGATCCAAAGTTCGAGAGCGTCGAGGCGGGAGATACCTGGCTGAGTGATGATTGGCCAGTGATGTTCTTTGAGTCCAACGGGGACGTGCGGGCATATCCTCTCACGATCCTCATCTACCACGAGATCGTAAACGATGTGGTTGGCGGTGAACCGGTAACGCTGACCTTCTGCCCTCTTTGCAACGCCACGATTGCATTCAATCGCACGCTGCCCGACGGCACCGTGCTGGACTTCGGCACAACGGGCAATCTGCGCAATTCTGATCTTGTGATGTACGATCGCCAGACAAAATCATGGTGGCAGCAGTTCACCGGCGAGGCGATTGTGGGCGAGTTTACGGGAACCCAGCTTGAGTTCCTCCCCTCGCAAATCATTGCCTGGAGTGACTTCAAGGAGAGCCACCCGGAGGGTCAGGTGCTATCGCGAGATACGGGACATACCCGTTCTTATGGTCAAAACCCCTATTCTGGGTACGACAGCATCGACAGTAGTCCATGGTTCCGACTTCCCGGTGATGATGGTCGACTGCCTCCCATGGAGCGCGTAGTCGCAATTCAACTTGGAGATGTGGACGTGGCTTATCCCTTCGCAGATCTTCGGGAGGTCCAGGTAGTCAACGATGAGGTTGACGGGAACCCCGTCGTGGTCTTCTGGCAAGCTGGCACGGCATCGACCTTTGGGAACGCCGGTGAAGATGTAGGATCTGCGGGAGTCTTCACTCCCGTGGTTGACGGACAAGTTTTAACCTTTGTCGCTGAAGACGACGGTTTTCGAGATGAAGAGACGGGGACTTTGTGGAACATCCTCGGGCAAGCTGTGGAGGGACCTCTCACCGGCGCACAACTGGAGAAGGTGGTATCTGGCGAGCACTTCTGGTTCGCCTGGGCGACTTTCAAGCCAGAAACGATTATCTGGAGTGCTTAATTAGGAGAGAGCAGAGAGTTTTTCCTGATTGTGAAGGTATTCCGTGTATGTGAAAGTAAACGGGCGGTTGATTCAACCGCCCGTTTGTTACTCGCTGATAAATACCAATCTTTATTATTTATTCTTTCCTTTACCTTGATTGGTCTTGTTTTGACTTCGGAAGTGTGCACGTACACATCCCCAATCCGAGCCACAATTATCAGTGTATATTT
>CBDVCG010000399.1:0-2811 GCA_965372425.1 uncultured Anaerolineales bacterium | reverse complement strand
CCATGGGTTTTCGGCCGATCCGATCGGCCAGACCCCCACCGATCGTGGAACCAAACACTGCTGCGATGGTGTAGAACCCAAAGACCAACCCTACCTCCGCCATGCCAATCGCGAATTTCGAAGTCAGATAAAGGCTTAAGAAAACGAACAACATCGATCCGCCAAGCGAATCGACAAATGTCGCTCCCATGAGTGTCCAGAAGTCCCTGGGATACTCATGATAAATAGATCTTGCCCTTCCTACCGTTGTCGAAAACAAATTTCTACCCTCATTTCGATCGAAAATTCAACTTAAAACTCTAGTCCTACACATTGCGTGATTATTCGTTCCGTGGGTCCTCACGCCGTTTGGTGCGATGTCAGCCGCATGCCCATCCAGGTTAACGTTCGGGCAGGCGTGAACCCTTTCTCGTTCAGAACTTCTCCTGCCACATCAGCAGGATATTCAAGCATGCAGGGTCCGCCAACGCGGTGCAGCTCGGCCAGGCAAGCCGTCAGCAGACCATCTTCGACTATGCCGTAGGCTTCAGGTTCTGTGATCATAATCAGACGCCAATGTCCACGCTCAAAATTCCATTTTACAGATAAAAAAGCGAGCTTCTTGCCATCCTGTTCCCAAACCCAGTGCCGACCACGTTGACGCCCTGTCTTCTGCGCCCAACTGGTAGGTCGGAACAGACCAATTTGTGGAGGGAAGGGCCAGATGATTCCCTCAGGGTGGGTTCGGCGCGCCATATCCCATTCATCGCGCCATTCCTCCTGTGTTCTCAAACGGACCTGATCCGCGAATTGAAGATTGTGGTCCGCACGCACAGCCCTGCACGTCCACTGGGTGCGGGTGGAGAGAGATTGAAAACCCTGATTCGCATACATCCTCTCAACACCAGGGGCGTCTCGATCGGCTTGCAGGATGATGATCTCACCACGGGATTCACGCACAAGATCTATCGAAGCATTCACGAGATCCTTCCCGATTCCCTGGCGTCGGTATTCAGGTCTAACCGCAACATTTGCCATAACCCAGCGTTTTGGATATCGATTGACGGGTAACAGACTCGCGTTTCCGACAACCCGGCCATCCTCTTCCCAGACAAAGCCCTTCGGGTATGCGGCAGGGGGCAGCACGAGGCGACCCATAAGCCAGCCGACCCAACCTAATCGACCCAGAATGCGCATGTTCTTAACCATGTTCTGTCCAGTTGCATCGAGATTCTCTGAAAATGCCAGTTCGATCAGTTCTGCCAGAGCTGACATATCACGTCTTGGATCAACGGGTCGAAGACCCGTTGAAGAGGCTCGCCGATGGGCCGCGATGGCTGCAGTCAAGAATTACCCTCCAGCGCCTGAAAAAGGGTTTCGGCTTCGTCGACCGAAATTTTTCCGTTTTCTATCATGCGGAGGACCGTCAAACGTTCTTCTTCAGCAGCTTTCTCAAGAGTTTCCTCAGAGCCCTGTGCCATCGCAGCTGCGCTCATATCACCATCCCATGTTTTCGTTCCGGGCTTACGTCGAGCCTTATCCGCTTTGCGCTGCGCTCGCACGACAGCTCGACGGACGCGTTCTCCGACACGGTCGGCGTCAAAATCGTACATCCCCGCGCCCATGGCATTGAACCGAGCTTCCATTTCTGCCAGCTTGGCGTCCACATCCCGTAGAATGTCTCCCACCATATCTTCGCTATAGTCCATCTCGCTATCCCCAACCTCGAGCTTTAAATCACCTCCCGCCGAAAGCTGGATCATGCTTTCAGAATCACCGAACTTCACGATGATCCCGCCCGGCACCGTCTCTTGTTCTGTGTTTGGCGGCAGTTGGACATCACCCCCGGCACGAATCGTAACTGCTGCCGAAGGGGAGGGGGGCAATCGGCAGGAAAGATCCCCGCCAGTATGAATGGCGGATTTTGTTGACGGTTCTGGATCCATGGTCGCGATAGTATCCCCCCCAACAGAGGCATCGATGACGCCTTCTATTTCATAAATCATAAGATCACCTCCCACGCTGCGAAGTCGCAAATCGCCTTCCAATCGCTGGACGACCGCATCGCCTCCGATTCGATCGATGGTAAGGTCACCTGCAACACGCTGTGCTTGTACATCACCACCCACGATCTCAAAGGATGACCTCCCCACACGTTGGATGCTTATGTCGCCGCCAATGGTGCGAATCATGATTTCACCATGGACGCCCTTGATACGCACATCCCCGCCGACGTTTTCAGCTTCTACCCGCGCATCCTCCGGAAGGAACATCAGGCATCCCGAGCGGCATTCTACTTCGACCCCATCTGAAGTTTCCTTCACTTTCAACTTGCCCTTCGTGGAGGCTTGAGCTTCAAAACTTGAATTCTCCCAAGCCGATAGCCGCAGATCCCCACCTATGTTTTTAATCTTAATCTGACGGCGGTCATCCAATTCGATGTTGATTTTATCCATCGTCAATCCTCTTCTTCCTCATGATTCCCAGGGATCACGCACCTTCGAGAAGACTCATGGCCTCTTCTGAAGAAATTTTTCCACTGCCCAAATCGTCAAGAACGCGATGACGCTCCTCATCACTTAACCGCTCGCCTTCGGGTCCCACCGGGAAGCCCATGACCCGGATAATCTCTGTAAGGCGCGCTCGCAGAGTCGGATAGGACATCCCCAATTCAGGTTCCATCCGACTCAACTTCCCTTCACAGCGAATAAACGTCTCGATAAACTGAAGCTGTTCGGAATTCAACTTTCCCAGACGACCAATTTCAAAGTGTCCCTCGATCACCGTATCGCAATTTCGACATTGCAGCTTCGTCACACTCAATCGTTCGCT
>CBDVCG010000398.1:0-2817 GCA_965372425.1 uncultured Anaerolineales bacterium | reverse complement strand
CAAGGAAGTAATTCGCCGGATCTTTCTTCAACCTCTGTACTCAGGAACATTAGTTAGTCACCCTCCTGTTCACGCTGATGCCGTTTTTTATCCGCCTCTAAGCAGATTCAATCCTTTGCCTGAGCATCACTTGTCGGTGCTCTTCTGACCGGAGTTGTTCTATAAATTGAAATCAAGTCATAATAGATGTAGTTGGAGCAACTTTGCGGATTTACGGATGATGAACAATAGGCCCAAGCATGATAACCAATGGACGATCTGGCTGATCCTTGGCTCGGTAGCCACAGCTTTGCTTGGGATTCTCGGCTATCTATTCCTCCGTCGACGGAGGAGGCTCCCGTCCCCCACCCCGGCGCTGGAGGTTATGCCGGACCTGCATGAGTTCCAGGGTCTGTCGGAGGTCGAGGCGCAGGAACGGCTGAAAGTTGATCCAGATGAACTTCGTAAGGAGCAACTAAAACGTTCATGGAAAGCCATCCTTCTACGCAATGCCCGATCCCGGTTCAACATCACGCTGCTCGGACTTGCAGTGATCCAGTGGTTCCTCGAAGACCATTTAGGAGCGCTCATCACAATTGGCATCATACTCCTTAACATTCTGATCAATGTCGCACAGCAGATGATCTCCATTCGTCGGGTACAGAATCTTGCAAAACAATCACGCCCCCAAGCGACTGTCATCAGAGAAGGCAGAGTAAGAAGCGTAGATCCAGCGATGGTCGTGGAGGGGGATTTAATGGCAATTGGACCGGGCGATGAGATCCTGGCCGATGGCCAAATTATCAGCGATGGACCCTTGGAGGTTGAGGATAGCGCCGGTCAACCCGGGAGCGGCTCAAGACGACAAGTGGAATCTGGCGGTAAATTGCATATGGGGAGCTTTTGTGTCAGCGGCAGGAGTGTCTACGAAGTCTCACACGCTCCCGCGGAGACCCTGAAGGAGCAGTTCACAACAGATTTAGGATTACACCAAGCCGAGCTCACCCCACTCCAGATCATCATCGGACGCATCCTTCAGATCATGACCATTGCACTTATCTTGTTCCTCATTCCGTTCATCTTCCGCCTGCTGCAGGTTGACGTCTTAACAGATGATATCCTTGCTGCCCACCGAGACATCGCATCCATTATTTTCAGCATTGCGCCCAGTGGGTTGTTTTTCATGATCGTGGTGGCCTATGCTACCGGGAGTGCGGACATCGTCCGCCTGGGTGCCCTGGTGCGCGACTCGATGGCCGTGGAAACCCTGGCAGAATTAAATGTGCTCTGCTTCGATAAAGCCGATACGCTCACAGGATTGGATGTTAAGCTGCAGGGCTTCCAATCGGAAACGGAGGATTCGGTTTTATCTGAAACTAGAATCAGGCAGGTCCTTGGAGACTATGCTGCTAGTTCTGTTGGTGACACCTGGCTCTTCACAGCCATGAAAAGATCCTTTGAAGGTCAGGCGCGAGATATTGAAGAAGAGAACCCCTATTATTCGATCTATGGTTGGAGAGGCGTGACCTTCTCAGATACGGATATTAAAGGAACTTATGTTATAGGGGATCCGGACATCATACAAGAAAATGTATTGCAAGAGACCTCCACCTCGGATGATGAAAAAGTCAGTCAGGAAGAGGGATCCAGGGAACGGCGAGTTTTTGGCCGGATCACCGGGATATTCGGTAAAAAATCATACAGCACACCACAAGAAGAACCACAGCTTGAGGTTGAAAACGAGAAGGATGACGATGCGGAAGCCGGAGAGGATCTACAAAATCCATCCAACGAAGAGAAGAAGCCCGGTCTTTTTTCAAGGATTCGAGGCAAACTCCCCGGTCGTAAGAAAAGCGGCAAGGGTGAGACAGAAACAGGGGATCTTCAACAGGATACTGAATCCTCAACGGTTCAATTGTCTTTTGCGTATTCACCTGACCCACAACCGCTCATCGACCAAACGGGGCATCCCATCCTCCCTATCGACTTGGTTCTACTTTGCACACTTGAGATCTCGGAGGAGGTACGCCCGGAAGCAAAGGGCATCATTAAAAAGTTTCTTGACGTAGGGGTGAGGGTAAACATTCTCTCTTCGGATACCAGGGAACATGTGCTGGAGGCTGCGGAGGAGCTCGGGATGATCCAGGATCCAACTGCACCCTCGAGCGTCATCACCGGAGCAGAAATCGACTCCCTTGAGGATGAGGAACTCATCGCTTTGAGCGAAAGTGTAAATATATATTCCCAATTAACCTCCGAACACAAGGCCAGAGTGGTTCGCTCACTTCAGGCAAGGGATCAACTTGTCGGCATTGTGGCCGGACAATTGAGCACCGTTGAGGCTATGTACGAAGCCGATCTACGAATAACCAAGCTGGGAGGGAGCCAGGAAGCCTTTAACCTCGCAGAAATCGTCCTTATGGAAGATTCGCTGGAAGCATTATCCGCAGTCCTGCTGAAGGGTCAAAAAATCGTCAACGGTTTGTTGGATATCCTTCGCTTAAACCTCACCCAAATCACCTATGTTGCCATCATGCTCCTGGTGATGTTGTTCATCCGCGGGGAGGGATTTGCGATCAACTCAACGCAAAGCGGGATTATCGCTTTCTTTACTGTGATCTTGCCTTCGATAGGGCTTACATTTTGGGCGCAGGGCGGTGCTGTGCCAAGACATACCCTGGCGGAGCGATTGACCCACTTTGTACTCCCAGCAGCAGCTACGATCGCTCTGTTCATCATTTCGCTTTCTTTCTATTATTCACAAGAGAATACACTCATCGACACCCAGTATTTTAATACCTACGCACTTATGGTGTTGGGACTTCTGCTGGTGGTATT
>CBDVCG010000397.1:0-2818 GCA_965372425.1 uncultured Anaerolineales bacterium | reverse complement strand
AAAACAAGAATGGCGCTCTCATAGTTGCGTGCCTGAAAGTACACACTGCCCAGTCGAGCATAGATCTCGGGATTTCCCGGGTCAATGGCCAACGCGCGTTCGGTATTTAATGCCGATACGAAGAATTCGCCATCCTGCATATAGGTTCGTCCTATCGCCAGATAAGGATTTGGATCTTCAATTCCAAGCTGCTCATTTATCTTTGCGGCTTTTGCGAAATTATCCAGAGCCGAATCGATATCTCGAAGTGTGCGATAGTTAGCCCCAATTTTTAGATACAAAAATGTAAGGTTAGGGTTGATGTGCGTCGCCTTTTTGTATTCCTCGATCGCCCGCAGGTACAGCCCCTGATGCTCGAGAACCGTCCCGTTCACTCGATAGATATCCATCAGATAGGGATCATCCGCACCAGCTTCAGTCGCCCGTTCAACCGCGGCCTGTGCAAGATCAGCGGCCTGTGCGACATTTTGTTGATCGACTAAAACTTCGGCCAGAAGCGCTAGCGCGAGGCTGTTTGTCTGATCGAGTTGACGTGCTTTCGTTGCAGAAAGGCGCGCCTCGGTGAGAAAACTGTCTCTCCTATTGCCTTCTCGTATTTCAGTAAACGGAGAAATTTGAAGAGTCCGACCGCTTACGACCCACTCGTCTTCTCCTGAGGCCTCGATAACGCCCGAAAAGGAGATAGCGCGCTCGCCTTCTGGCGTAGCTTCCGACTCGGAAAGCGATGCCAAATCGGCGAGCTCAATCATATTTGCCGCGAGCCGCCCGTCATCTCCGAGCGTGGCGATGACATGCACATTATCTCCAACCCCTATCGGATCCCGCACCTCGGCGGAAGCGGACCAATCGTAAACGAGCGCACGGATGGCAAAAGCAAATGAGTTTTCCGGGTCCACCTCGATCGCTGTATCGATAGATTGACGGGCTTCGTTCAATCGAACCTGGCGCTCTCCGAGGGTCGTCATGAGGTCACTGGAGTAGGTTTGGACTCGTGCGAGTTCAGCCCACAGATCAGCACTTTGCGGGGCGACTTCGACGGCGTTCCCATAGGCGCTTATGGCTTTATCGAGATCGCCGGCGATGAAATGTGCCTGTGCTTCCTGATGATACGTCGCTGCGGAGCGGGTGGCAGTAGGTGTTGCCAGGAACAGGGGTTGAACCTGGCCGCGATCGCGCAGCCAGAGCAATAGAACTCCGACTCCGATCAATGCCAGGAGTGCAAGGATGCGCCAGGGATTTGAGCGCCCCCGGCTGTCACTTAAGCGTAATCGTTCGCCCGTCAAACGCATCGTATCAAATCACTCGATTTTCAGGAGCTCTCTGTCGGTTTTACTTCAGGGGTCGGGGTGCGTTCGATCTCACCACAGAGGAAAAGACCTTCCTGCGAATTGAATACGGCAATTTCATCCGCAGGGACGGCAAGAATTATGTATTCGAAGATGTCGACCGCGTCCGCACATATCCCCTGTTTTGCGAGCGCCAGACCATAAGTGTAATAAAACTCAACCACCCTGGGATCTGGCTGGGGGTCGTTTAGGGGCAGCCCCTCTACCCAGGCGCCTTCGGCGGACTGACCGCCTCGTATAGCCAGACTAAGTTGGATGATGGCTTCGTCGAAGACGTTATTGTGATAATACATCCTCCCAAGATTTCCCCGCAGCCGGGGGTTTCCAGGATCTAACTCCACCGCTTGTTTAGCATACTGACTCGCATTTCCAAATTGCCCATCACCTGCGTATGCATTCGCGATCAGGACCAGAGGCTCCGTATTAATGGGAGCAAGCGCCACAGAGCCTAAATAATTCTCAATCGCGCCATCAAGGTCGCCGAGGGCTCGAAGCATGTTGCCGACATCGATGTGAAGCCTGGGGATGTAGGGATTGATGCTGCGAGCAGCAAGGTAGGATTCAAGCGCAAGCTCCCGATTCCCCGTCATCTCCCAGACATAGGCGAGAGCTCTGTGCCCTTCCAGCAGCGAGCTATCCAGCTCGACCGCGGTTCTCGCCTCATCCAGGGCACGTTCATAATCGTTGACGTCGTTGTCGATGAGGATTTCAGCATAATATGCGTGGATGAGGGGTGAATTCGGGTTGAGGCTGACGGCTTTTTCAATTTCAATCAGGGCTTCAGCAGCAAGGGTACTTCGCTCTTCTGCATCTGTTGCCTGGCTCGCTTGAAAATCCAGGGACCATCCGAGCACCCCATGTGCAAGCGCAGAATCAGGGTTCAATACCAGGGCATCACGTGCAGCAGTATCCGCCTCTTTATAACTACCTGCAAACATTCTTACCCGAGCCAACTCGATATAATGGGAAGGCTCGCGTGGATCGACCATAATGGCTTCCTCGTAAGAGGCTTCTGCCTGCTGCAATTTGCCCGCTTGAAACAAGCTTTCTGCTTCGAGGATGTATGAAGCTGGACTGCGAGTCTCTGTAGGGGTTGGAATGAAAAGAGGCGGCACTGAGGGTACGTAAAACTGCCAGAGGTAGACGACTCCGGCAATCAGGACAAGAAGCAAGAGGATGCGCCATGGTCTCAGCGGCTTCCGCTTCTTCCGCATATTCCATTTACTGCCACTCAGGTACATGATTTCACGCTGATTTCATTCATCCGAAGTTGTAGTCCTCGATATTACCACCTCGGATTTAACCCAGTCAAGACAAGAGTGTGCCACATGTGCATTAACCGCTCATAAGATGAAGTGAGTTATAATGCCGCGCATGGAACCAACCCAGCCAAATGTCCCACTTGATGAAGGTGACATCTCCGATCGGGTACTCGATAACATTGGGGATGATCCAGTGGAAGAGCCTACTTC
>CBDVCG010000396.1:0-2827 GCA_965372425.1 uncultured Anaerolineales bacterium | reverse complement strand
GAGCACTTGACTGAAAATCAAGGTGTCACCAGTTCGATTCTGGTCCTCGGCACCTCTCATGGCCCCGCTGGGGGCCATTGTGGTTAGAGGCTTCGTGCGATTAGTTCCCTCCCGGAAATCAAGTTACATCCAATATAGTCTGTAACACCATCTAGTTCATGAGTCATAGGTACTACTCAATTCTAAGTCCAGCAACCTTCACACTTTAGGGATTCAATAGGATCTGGGTTCCATCCACACCACCCTATGTTGAAAGTTACCTGTAAGTTATGGTCGATACCGCCAATGCTATGCTATACATGTATTTGATATCTGCCCTTTAACAGAACCCATTCTCTTTCCTAAAATTGACGAAAGGAGGAAAACCAAATGTTATTTGCACCTAAGGAGAAGGGACAAGGTCTTGTAGAGTATGCGTTGATACTTGTTTTAGTCGCTATCGTCGTTATTGTGATCCTCGCTCTACTTGGCCCCGCCATCGGCAATATTTTCAGCAACATCATTAACACCATCTAATCCGAACTCGTCCTACTCTCCCTCCAAGACCCAGAGCCCTGTTCTGTAATAGGGCTCTGGGATTTTATTTTCTCTAAATGTGGAACTTAGTAACCGACGTCCATGCCATTTCGAAGCATTCTTCATTTGTACAAATAAGAGTCTGCTACGCCTGGTATGAATTAGGAAACACTAAAGCTATTATTTGTTATTGTGTTGGGGGAGGTACTCTCAAAATGATTCTATGGAATCGAAGATGTTGTGCGGCTCACTAACCACACCTGGTTCCTGATGCTTAAGTTCAGATACATGTGAGACAGAAGCGAAGAAAAACAAGAGAAGCCATCCTTTAGTGTGATGAACACATAAAAAGAGACAATATCATCCTGGATACATCACCCGTCGGGCGATTTTTCGAGCCTCATCGATCAGGACATAATCCCCCTCTTCGTCAACGTAATACCAGTGGTCCCAGCCATTGCATGGACTTCCGCCCATGATGCTCTTCCCAAGCTGATGGATTGAGCCCTCAGTGCCCTCGTATATCAACATCCCATCGGATTTAATGATCGCCTGTTTTTTATCGTCCTTCTTAAAGTACAGCACCTGCCCCGGATGCAGCAGCCCGAGCTCGAGCAGCCGGGCAAACGGGACGCGAGGCGCGTGCCGACGGCGATCGGCGACATCGAATACCGCGGAATCCAGATTATCTTGCTGAGTACGGGCAATCCTCTCTCTTGCGATCTCAACGTAATTCTCATCTTGCTCGATACCAATCCAATCACGATGCAAGCGCTTCGCAACTGCCCCGGTTGTTCCGGTTCCAAAAAAGGGATCGAGGACGATATCACCCGGGTTGGTAGATGCAACGATCACCCGGTAGAGCAAGGCTTCCGGCTTCTGGGTGGAATGCGCTTTTTGTCCCTCGATCTTTATGCGTTCCTCGCCGGTGCAAATCGGCAGCCGCCAATCGCTTCTCATTTGCTTGCCATCATTAAACGACTTCATCGCATGATGATGGAACGTGTACTTTGCATCCTTCGATTTCACCGCCCAGATGAGGGTTTCATGTGCATTCGTAAACCGCACCCCGCGAAAATTGGGCATCGGGTTGGTCTTAATCCACAACACATCGTTCAACATCCAGAACTGAAGATCCTGGAGGATGGCGCCAAGTCGATAGATGTTGTGGTATGTGCCGATCACCCATATCGCGCCAGTATCCTTGAGGACGCGTCGGCATGCTTTGAGCCAGGCGCGGCTGAAGGCATCGTAGGCTTCGAAGCTGTCGAATTTATCCCAGGCATCATCCACACCATCGACCCGCGTCATGTTCGGACGCCACAGTTCACCAGAGAGCTGAAGGTTGTAAGGCGGATCTGCGAAAACCAAATCCACCGATTTCTCAGGGATGCTTTCAAGCAACTCGAGACAATCTCCATGCAGGACTTCCCCTACAGGAAGAGTCTTACCGCCATCTACGTTCACTCAATCCACCTCTTCACAGGCGCCAATGGGCTGCCATTCAGATCCGTTTCGCTGAAGACATTCACAGTATGAGACACTCGCTTCGGAGCCATCAGAATTCCACAGCAGAAAATCGATGTCAGTTTGGACACATACTCGTTCCCCACCTGTTTCTGTGGAGATCACGCGTGAGCGGAAAATTCCAAAACCTCCCGCATTCGTCTGGCGCACGATCCAAACCCTCGTCTGTTCGAGATCACCGTCACCAAAAATCTTCTCCCCCTGAATGATGAACTGGAACAACTGGGCAAGAAGTATAGCACCCAGTAATCCCAGCAAAACCGTGATAAGGCATCCCGTGGATGAAGATATTCTTACGCCTCCAACCCTCTCGGAGGTGCTCTCTTCACCGTCAATATGAGTTCTCTCTTCCGCTGTTTTCGAGTTCAATCAGATGCACCTTTTGATCGTTTTAACCCTACGTACGCCTCAGTCTACTACGCTTTCTCGGACCACCGCAATCGTAATTCCAACCTCGCACTGGGTCATCTTGACTTTACAATATGAACAAGGTATCCTTCGACCGCAGAACGCGGGTGTAGTTCAGTGGTAGAACGTCTGCTTGCCAAGCAGAAGGTCGTGGGTTCGAATCCCATCGCCCGCTCTGATCAAATCACCCCTCGCCGCTCTGAAACCCAAATAAGTCGACGGGCGAGTTTTGGTCAAAACCACGGCGACGTGGCCAAGTCCGGTAAGGCATGGGTCTGCAAAACCCCTATTCGTGGGCTCAAATCCCACCGTCGCCTCCTGAAAATGTCAAAAATGCAGGCGCCACGCTAATCGATCTTGATGATGACTCCGCATT
>CBDVCG010000395.1:0-2836 GCA_965372425.1 uncultured Anaerolineales bacterium | reverse complement strand
GTCACCGAACTCCAGCGCGCCCGAGAGGCGGCTGAACAAGCCAACCAGGCCAAGAGCACGTTCCTGGCCAACATGAGCCACGAACTGCGCACGCCGCTCAACGCCATCATCGGCTTCACCCGCATCGTACGACGAAAGGGCGAAGACGTTCTGCCTGGGAAGCAGATCCAAAATCTGGATAAAGTGCTCATCAGCGCCGACCATCTTCTTAATCTGATCAACAGCGTTCTGGATATCTCCAAGATCGAAGCAGGACGCATGGACGTCAATCCGGAGATATTCGAGCTACCGCGGTTGATCAACTTCGTAGTAGGCACCAGCCAACCGCTCTTGGGTGAAGGTGTTGAGCTGGAAACAGACGTTCAATCCGACCTGCTGCCGCTAACCTCCGATCAGGATATGATCAAACAGATCTTGATTAACCTGCTCAGTAACGCAGCTAAATTTACCAAAAGGGGCAAGATTGTTTTAACAGCCCGACAGGATGGTAGTACCCAATATGTTGATGTCAGCGACACGGGTGTCGGTATTTCCGAGGGAGATCTGGAGCGCATTTTTGAAGAGTTCAGGCAGGCTGATGCCAGCACGACGCACGAGTATGGCGGGACCGGGTTAGGGCTTTCCATCAGCCGCAACCTTGCACGATTACTTGGTGGTGATCTGACAGCGTCCAGCGTCGAGGGGGAAGGGTCGACGTTCACCCTATCCATCCCCGTGCACTATGACGAACCAGGCGAAGGTCCTGAGATCGTGAACGCACAAGTTACTCAATCACCAACCGGTCAGCCCCTCGTCCTCACCATCGACGATGATCCCAATGCCCATTAGATAAACGGCCTTGATCAAGATCATCTGTTACCCGAGCTGGGATCGACGATGGGAGAAAACCACGGCAAAATCGCCGCAGGATGAAGATAGAGGGGCGATGGAATATGGACGATGAATAAAATCCTGATTGTTGAAGATGAGGCACTTAATCTTGATCTGCTCGTCCAGTTGCTGGAGGACGATTACGATCTCATCTGTGCGAGAAATGGTGGAAGCGGCATCGAGCTTGCTGCCGCTGAACACCCCGACCTGATCCTGATGGATATGTCCATGCCGGTTATGAACGGGTGGACGGCCGCTCGCGAGATTCAGGGGAACCCTGATCTGGCTCACATCCCCATTATTGGTCTCAGCGCCCATGCCATGGAGGGTGATCGGGAAAAAGCCATGGACGATGGATGTGATGATTACCTGACAAAGCCCGTGGATGAGGATCTATTGTTTGAAACGATCGAGAAATGGCTCGAGAAGGATTAGCACAAATGCCTGGAACAGCTTCCTTTGTCTCACGGATCTCCACAGATTTCAAAGAACATCCACCCAAGATCCTCCTGGTCGACGACGAGCCTTTCAACCTGGATCTGTTGGAGCAAGAACTCGCTGACCTCGGGCTCGACATACGGACGGCCGAGAACGGGCAGGAAGCGCTCGAGCGCGTGGCGGAGGTCCCTCCGGATATGATCTTCCTCGATTTGATGATGCCCGTTGTGGACGGGTTCGGCGTTCTGGAAAAGCTTCAGGCCCATGAGGCGTGGCGGGAGATCCCTGTAGTCATCATCTCCGCCTCGAGTGATGTAGAAAGCATCGTGCGCGGAATCGAAATGGGCGCCACGGACTTCTTACCGAAGCCCTTCGAACCCGCCATCTTGCAGGCCCGCCTCGACGCCGGGCTGGAGAGGAAGCGACTGCGCGATCTCGAGCGGCGCTACCTCAAATCGTTGGAGCGGGAATTGGAAATCGGCAGGGAGATCCAATCAGGTTTTCTGCCCAAAGAAATCCCCCAGCCTGATGGGTGGACAATCGAGGCGCATTTTAAGGCTGCCCGCGAGGTCGCAGGTGATTTTTATGACGTCTTTGAGATTGACCCGGGGAAACTGGGACTGCTTATCGGGGATGTGACCGACAAGGGTGTGGGGGCTGCGATGTACATGGCGCTTTACCGCAGCCTTTTACGCGCCACGATGCTGTCGGATACCTTTGGGGAGGACCTGGAAACCGCTGATTGTTCAGCTCCCGTTGAGTGCCTCCTGCATGCCGTGCGGTTGGTCAATCGCTATATATGCAAATACCATGACTCGGCCATGCTCGCTACGTTGTTTTACGGGATCCTGGATACGGGGAGTGGGGAGCTGTGCTATGTGAACGCTGGCCACGATCCACCCTACCTGCTGAGAGGGGGCGCCATCCATGAGACGATCAAGCGCACCGGGCCGATGGTTGGCGCTATTGAGGATGCAGTGTACAGAGTCGATGCGCTTACGCTCGAGCCCGGTGATAGCCTTGTGCTGTATTCTGATGGGATCCCCGATTCCCAGAATGTTGATGGCGAGATGTTCGGTGGGGAGCGCTTCCGCGAACTGCTTGAACGGCCTTCCCGGGCGCCCTCGGAAACCTTCACCTCCATTCTTACCTCCCTTGATGATCACATCGGAAGTGCAGATCAGTTTGATGATATTACCTTGTTGGTGGTGAGTCGGGATTAGGGATCGGTCTCAAGTGTCCCCCAAATTAGAGAGTCAGAAACACGCTAGGGTTAAACCTCCCGCAGGTTCCAAACCTGTGGGAGGTTAGTCGCCGCCAGGGAAACCCCATCTTTATAGAAGCACTCTCGCCGTTCGTTGTCGCGCACGTTTTCTATACTGCGGCTCATCATAGCGTCCTCAGAAGTCGGTCTGACATCTATAAACGGGATCAAGGATGTTTTTGCTTTGGAAATCCACATCGTTGCACATTACTTTCAACGAATGCGGGTCGACCACAAACATGAGCGTCACGAGGTTCGTGTTGC
>CBDVCG010000394.1:0-2844 GCA_965372425.1 uncultured Anaerolineales bacterium | reverse complement strand
CGTTATGAACAAGCTATCTGTTTATAAAACGTTGATTTCCTAAGGCAGCATGGGCATTTTAATATCGAACTTTTTTGCAGCTTCGATGGCTACCTCATAGCCCGCATCGGCATGACGCACGATCCCCAAGGCAGGATCATTGGCAAGAACTCGAGAGAGCCGGACGGCGGCTTCCGGCGTTCCATCTGCAACGATCACCTGCCCTGCGTGCTGGCTGAAGCCGATACCCACCCCGCCGCCGTGATGAATTGAGACCCAGGTCGCCCCGCTGACAGCGTTGATGAGGGCATTGAGCAGCGGCCAATCACTGACCGCATCCGTGCCGTCGAGCATACTTTCTGTCTCGCGGTTTGGAGATGCCACGGATCCAGCATCGAGGTGGTCGCGTCCAATGACGATCGGCGCGGAAAGTTCACCACTCCCGACCATGTCGTTAAATTTAATTCCTGCCTTCTCCCTCTCACCATATCCCAACCAACAAATACGTGCAGGGAGTCCCTGAAATTGAACTTTTTCTTTTGCGAGGTGAAGCCAGCGATGGAGATGTTCGTCTTCTGGAAATAGTTTGATGATCGCATCATCCGTCTTGAAGATGTCTTCGGGGTCTCCAGACAACGCCACCCATCGGAAGGGTCCCTTACCGACACAAAAGAGGGGGCGGATATACGCAGGTACAAAACCGGGGAAGTTGAAGGAATCCTTGATTCCATGGTCAAACGCGCGCTGTCTCAGGTTGTTTCCGTAGTCGAAAACTTCAGCGCCCCCACGCTGAAATTCAAGCATGGCCACAACCTGGGTCGCCATCGAGTTCATCGATAGACGTGCATATTCGTCAGGGTCATCTGAGCGCAAGGTCGTCGCATCTTCGAAAGAGAGACCATGGGGGACGTAGGATATGACATCGTGGGCGGGGGTTTGATCCGTGACGACATCTGGCTTCACGCCCCGGATAACCATTTCGGGGAAGACGTCGGCTGCATTCCCGATCAAGCCGATCGACCTGGGCTCTTCATGATCAAGCGCTTCTTCAATAAGAGTCATGGCTTCTTCAAGTTCATCAACAACATACTCAACATAACCCTGCTCGAGACGCCGCTGCGCGCGGTCCGGATCGACCTCCACAACCAATCCCACGCCCTCGTTCATGGTGATTGCGAGGGGCTGTGCGCCGCCCATGCCGCCCAACCCGGCGGTGAGGACGAACTTTCCACGAAGCGAACCCCACCCTTTTTCTCTGGCGAGCGAACCAAGTGTCTCATACGTCCCTTGAAGAATGCCCTGTGTACCGATGTAGATCCAGGAGCCAGCCGTCATCTGGCCGTACATCATCAAGCCCTTCGCTGAGAGTTCATCAAAATGCGCTTGAGTCGCCCAATGCGGGACGAGATTAGAGTTTGCCAGGAGGACGCGAGGTGCATCTGGGTGGGATTTGCACACAGCTACGGGTTTACCTGATTGGATGAGCAGTGTCTCGTCATCCTCCAAGTCTCTCAAAGTCTCTAGAATGGCGTCAAACGAGGCCCAATCTCGAGCAGCCTGACCACGACCGCCATAGACAACGAGCGCATCCGGATTTTCCGCCACCTCGGGATCAAGGTTGTTCTGGATCATCCGGTATGCGGCTTCACTGAGCCAGGACTTACAGGTGAGCTTCGTGCCTCGTGGAGCTCGTACGGGTCTTGGGTTGCTCATCAATCCCTCCTGTTTCCAATAAAATGAAGTTGCTGCCCCCACGCAAGGTAGTCACTTTGTCCTAGGATTTTAAGCCTGGGCTCTATCAGTTTATCTTGGATACAGATGTCTTGCCCATCGAAGCCGGCATCATT
Organism: uncultured Anaerolineales bacterium; assembly: GCA_965372425.1. Taxonomy (GTDB): domain Bacteria; phylum Chloroflexota; class Anaerolineae; order Anaerolineales; family E44-bin32; genus E44-bin32. Next base: position 1,018 of record CBDVCG010000394.1, on the reverse strand, counting down.
CTTTCTCATTCAGGTTGAAGTGAAATCGATAAATCATGCTCGTAGAATATTTCAAGACCCGTGCGCCGTGTTTCTGAAGTTTCGTATCCTCGGGCTTCTGTGCGTAAGATGAGCACATCACTGTCGTGAAGGTAGAGGGGAGGGAATTCGAAGGTCCCTGTTTCGCTGGTCATCTCTTGAAAGATGAGACCGGGAGGGTGGACGATCGAATGGTTGCGTAATGTGACCAGGGCATCTTCGATACCTTTGTTCTTCAATCTGGTTCCATCATAGATTGAACCGGATATCACCAACCAGCCCAGATCTCCGACCGCCGTGACTTCAGGGGCGACGGCCGTTCGGGCCGGCGAGAACAACCCACTGGGAACTGGAGTATCCTCCGGTGTGCTCATCACGGGATCGGCGGATTGGGTCTGGATTCCGCAAGCAGAAAGGAGGAATAAAACACTCATGACGAATACCAGGCGTGGAGCAGCACTGTGGATTATGTGATCCACTCAAGGCTCCTTCTTCCAGACTTCGAAATGCGTGATCTCCTCCATAGGATGCCTGCCACCGGCTTTTGGGCTCGCGTGAAGTTCCTGCTCATTCTCCGGGTACCCGAAGGAGATCATGACGTGAAGATGATATTCCGGAGGGAAACCCAGTAGAGCTCGGGCTTTTTCTGGTTCGTAGATTGTGGCAAGGCACGATCCGATCCCATGTTCCCAGGCTGTGAGTTGCATGTATGCTGCGGCTTGCCCAGCGTCAAACATTATGGACCATCGTTCTGCCGGATCCGGGGTCAGGATGGCGACACCTAAACTTGCGCCTGCGAGATGACCTGCATAGGTCCCCAGCGTTGAGAGAGCTTCAAGCAGGGAGCGTTTTCTGATGGCGATAAATCTCCAGGACTGACGGTTCTTCGCGCTCTGCGCCCTTCTACCAGCATTAAGTATGACCATCATCGTATCTTCGTCAATTTGACGGGATGCGAAGAGACGTACGGCGCGTTTCATGCGAATGGCTTCGGAAACTT
>CBDVCG010000393.1:0-2887 GCA_965372425.1 uncultured Anaerolineales bacterium | reverse complement strand
GAAAGCGGGGTATCCACCCGGAGAAGGTGAAACCCCCATCCTTGTTGAATTTTCCCCCGATATTAAACGCGACCCACAATGGGAGAGTTTAGGCAACAGGGTTACCGAGACAAATCAGATTGACCTCGAGATGTCAGGCCAGTCCAGACGTTAATACCAAATTGTCAGGAGGAAATCATATGGCGAAAAAACTCAGAACTCCAGAAGAAGCCAGCCGCGATCCTGCAAGCATCGGTCTCCTTCAAATGGCGATTGATAACGATTTTGAAACCGCCTTTTCCCGTGCGGACGCAATGGCCCCCTGCCCTATTGGGGCCGATGGGATGTGCTGTAAAGTTTGCGCCATGGGACCCTGCCGATTGGTGAAAAAGGGTCAGACGGGTGTTTGTGGAGCGACGCTTGAAACCGTCGCAGCGCGAAACTTTGGCCGTATGGTGGCTGCCGGTGCAGCAGGTCATTCCGATCATGGTCGTGATCTGGCCTACACGCTTCTAGCCGCCGCCGAGGGCCATGCACCGGATTACAAGGTGCGCGATCCGGCGAAATTGAGAGAGATGGCAGGATACCTCGACGTCGCAGTTGATGGAAAACCTGTCGATGAACTCGCCCGAGAAGTCGCTCTCGCTGCGATCGGAGAGTTCGGTAAGCCTCAGGGCGAGCTTCTGTATCTGAAACGAGCCCCCAAGAAGCGACAGGAAATCTGGGAAAAGCTGGGCATCAAACCCCGCAACATCGATCGTGAAATCGTCGAGATGATGCACCGCACCCATATCGGAAATGACCAGGATGCCGAGCATATCCTAGATCACGCCATGCGCTGTGCGTTAGGCGATGGCTGGGGCGGCTCCATGCTGGCCACGGACCTTTCGGATGTGCTCTTCGGTACACCAGGTCCAGTTTTCTCCGAAGCCAACCTGGGCGTGCTTCAGGCCGATGAAGTTAATATCATCATCCACGGTCATGAGCCCACACTTTCCGAGATGCTCATCGCTGCTGCGATGGATCCTGAGATGATCGAGTACGCCAAGAGCAAGGGCGCTAAAGGCATTGCAATGAGCGGTATCTGCTGCACCGCCAACGAAGCCCTGATGCGTCAGGGCGTTCCGCTGGCGGGCAACTTCCTCCAGCAAGAGCTGGCTCTCCTGACCGGCGCAGTCGACGCCATGGTGGTTGATATCCAGTGCATCATGCAGGGCATCGTTAAGCTTGCCGATCAATTCCATACGGAGATCATTACCACCTCACGGAAAGTCAAGATCACCGGCGCCACCCACATCGAGTTCGACGAGCACCGAGCGTTAGAGATCGCCAAGGACATCGTGCGTTTGGCGTGCGATCGCTTCCCGGAGCGGGGAGACACCCAAATTCCAGATGAAACTGCAGAACTGATCCCCGGGTTCTCCCACGAGTACATCAATTACGCTCTGGGCGGAACCTACCGCGGATCCCTGCGCCCGCTGAACGATGCCATCATGTCTGGTCGGATCCGCGGCGTGGTTGCGAACATCGGCTGCAACAATGCCCGTGTATGCCACGACGAGATGCATTACTACGTCGTAACCGAGTTCCTGAAGAATGATGTGCTGGTGGTCGAGACCGGCTGCGGCGCCATCGCCAGCGCCAAGCAAGGATATATGACTCCTGAAGCGGCGCTTGAACACGCCGGTCCGGGCTTGCGTGAGGTTTGCGAGACCGTCGGCATGCCACCCGTTCTCCACCTGGGTTCTTGCGTGGATAACTCTCGCATCCTGACCGTGCTGGCCCAAATGGCGACCGAAGGTGGATTAGGCGACGACATCAGCGACATCCCCGCAGTAGGCATGGCGCCCGAGTGGATGAGCGAGAAAGCCATCTCCATCGCCACCTACTGTGTCGCCTCCGGCGCCTACGTCATCCTGGGCCACTCCAGCCCTGTTTCGGGGGTGGATGAAGTGATGAGGCTCATCAGTGATGGCTGGGAAGAGAAAGTCGGGGGCAGGTTGGAATTCACCAACGACCCCGAGGAGGTCGTACGCCGATCGTTAGCGCATATCGACAAGAAACGGGCCGCCCTCGGGTTACCGGAATATGAACCCGACAAGTGGGGCAAGAGCGGTGACTGGAGAATCCAGGAATTCATCGAGCTGCCGTTTGCTGAGAAAATCGAAGCCGTCTACGGCAACTCGTGAAGTAGGGAGGAGTTCAAATATGTCACGCTATATCGCCACTCGCGCAATCCGCGGAGCCAACGCTATCGTAGCCGAAGCCGAGGAAATGCTGCAGAAAGCTATCGCCGATAAGGGCGCCGATCACCCTGTGGCTTTCCCCAATACTGCTTATTTCCTGCCTGTCATGTACGGGATGTTGGGCGCCGAGGTAGCCACTCTCGGTCAGATTGAACCGATCTTGGAGCATGCTAAAAGCCTGCTCCATCCCCTACCAGATGAGAAATTCTGGACTCCCTACCTGGGTGAAACACTGGACAGCGGTATGTCGACCGTGCTCGCAGCTGAGGCCATCGAGGCGATCCGCTTCGTCTATGGCGAGCAGCCCGAGCCATACCCAGGAATAGAGCTCACCGGCGTTACCGACTATTCCAACTTTGGCGGGAACGGTTCAGGCCCGCCAGCAGATGGACATCTCAACGGACCCATCGACGACATCCAGCTGCGTTCGTGGGGCATCCAATTGGTGGACGGGCGCATGCCCGGCTTCGCCGCCATCATCGGCGCTGCCCACTCCAACGAGGCCGCCGTCGCCATCGTGCGTGAACTCCAGCGCCGCAGCATCCTTACATTCCTTACCGGCAATGTCAACGGTCGTTCGATCATCGACCAATTAGTCGAAGAAGGGGTGGAGATGGGTTTCGATACCTATATCATCCCCTTTGGACGCGACACGCTTTCGG
>CBDVCG010000392.1:0-2888 GCA_965372425.1 uncultured Anaerolineales bacterium | reverse complement strand
GGCGCTTTTCCATACCATCCCGGATTTCAAGGGCGATTCACTGTTCCTCAGTCGAAAAGCTGCAGAAACTGATAAGGATATCATCGTCTTTTGTGGCGTACGCTTCATGGCAGAAACTGCTAAAATCCTTAACCCTGCACGAATGGTACTGCTTCCCTCCGAAAAAGCTGGATGTTCTCTGGCTGATAGCATCACTGCGGAAGATGTGCGGCAATTGAGAGCCCGGTTTCCAGATGTTCCGGTTGTGACCTATGTCAATACCTATGCTGATGTCAAAGCTGAGAGTGACATCTGCTGCACCTCCAGTAACGCCGCGGCGGTGGTGGAATCGCTCGGAACGGAAACCGTGATCTTCCTTCCCGACGAATACCTTGCCCGCAACGTGGCTCGTGAAACGGGCAAACATATCATTTTCCCAACATTAAACGAAGAAACAGATATCGATACCACCGAAATGGAGGTCCAGTTCATCGGTTGGAAGGGTCGTTGTGAGGTGCATGAGAAATTCATGGTGCAGGATATTCAGGATGTGCGGGCTCAGTTCCCCGATGTCGTCATCCTTGCCCACCCGGAATGTAGCCCGGAGGTCGTCGAAGCTTCAAATTTCTCAGGCGGCACTAGCGCCTTAATCCAATATGTGCAGGAAAGTAATGCCCCTCACTATCTGCTGCTCACAGAATGCGCGATGGGCGATAATATCGCCGCGGCTAATCCGGATAAGGAAATGCTGCGCTTATGTAGCGTACGTTGCCCCCATATGAATCAGATCACCTTGGAGGACACGCTGAAGGCGTTGCAGAAAAACCAATTCGAGATTCTCGTGCCAGAAGAAATCCGGGTGCGCGCTGCCCGTGCAGTTGAGCGGATGATTGCCATCGGATAGAGAAAAACATGCAAACGGATACTCTGATCATTGGATCTGGAATTGCCGGTGCGACCGCAGCCCTACGTCTTTCCGCTGACCGTGAGCGGCAAATCACCCTTATCGCAAATACGACCCGTCCAAACGAGTCGAGTTCTACCTACGCACAAGGTGGTATCGTTGGCCGCGGCGAGGAGGACTCCAAAGAGCTCTTAGTCGATGATATCTTGAACGCGGGTGCGGGATTGTCCTACCTTCCCGCAGTGCAGTTATTAGCCGAGGAAGGTTCACCTTTAATCAACGAAATCCTCATTGATGGCCTCGGTTTAGATTTTGACCGAGATCCCTCGGGGGTTTTCGCATTTGGTCTCGAGGGGGCGCATTCACGTCGCCGCATCCTTCACGTCGGTGACTATGTAGGTAGGGCGGTTATGAAAGCCCTCATCCAGAAGGTCACTAACCAGCCCAATATAACCTTCCTTCTGCGTCATACCGCGGTGGATCTGATCACCTTTCCTCACCATAGCATAGACCACTTGGCAGTTTATCAATCGATCACTTGCCACGGTGCTTACGTCTTCAACCAGGAATCCAAAACCGTTCATCGCATCATGGCAGGTAATACCATTCTGGCTACAGGGGGGCTGGGTCAGATATTCTTACACACCAGTAATCCGTCTAATGCCCGTGGTGATGGATTGGCCATGGCTTACCGCGCTGGAGCCCGGGTCGCCAATACCGAATATATCCAATTTCACCCGACCACACTCCATATGCCTGGGGTAACTAAATTCTTAATCAGCGAGGCAGTCCGTGGTGAAGGCGGTGTGCTGCTGACGCCGGATGGCAAGCCATTCATGGGGCGCTACGACCCGGAGTGGAAGGATTTAGCGTCTAGAGATGTGGTTTCGCGAGCAATTTACTGGCAAATGCTCGAGAATGATTACCCCTACGTTTTACTGGATATCGCTTCGAACGGGGAACCTGGAGCGATTCGCCAACGATTTCCGCATATCTATGAACGCTGCTTGGAATACAACATTGACATCACCAAGCAGCCTATTCCTGTCTTACCAGCGGCGCATTATTTCTGTGGGGGCGTGTTGGTCGATCTATGGGGACGTACATCCATACCTCGTCTTTATGCGGTGGGTGAAGTCTCCTGTACGGGCGTCCATGGAGCAAACCGTCTCGCGAGCACCTCTTTATTGGAAGGGTTGGTTTGGGGCGATCGAGCCGCGCAGGACATTCGGCAGAGGTCGAGGCTGGCACCCCTGAATGAAGGCGAGGTCCCTCCCTGGGATGAAGATAAGTTGATCTACGATGCTGACCCTTCTCTCGTTCAGGGCGACATGCAGTCCATCCGTAACCTGATGTGGCATTATGTCGGGATCATCCGCAGTGAGTACCGTCTTAACCGTGCAATCCGCGAGCTTCGCCATCTGTGGTTGGAAATTGAGGATTTTTACCGCAAAACGCGTCTCACGGACAGTTTAATTGGATTACGCAATAGCGTCCTGGTCGGATTGATTATCACTCGAGCCGCAAGGCGTAACTCAATAAGTCGCGGCTGCCACTACCGGGAAGAGAATGTCCTTGGTGAGGAAGAGCGGGTAGGAATTAACGGTCAACGCTTAATCGACGGCTAGTCAACACGTTGATAGTGTTGACAATCGACGTGTTGACACTCAACCTCTTGAGTGAGACACCCAAGGACCTTAATCAATGGCAGATCTTACCGACTCACTTCTCACGAAGATTCAAAATCATCACATCGACGGACTCGAATTAGGTCCCGATTCAATCCATCCGGCCTACGGTGGTTTATCTATCCTTAATTTCCCGGCGAGTCTTTGCCAATGGTTCGGAGCAGGGTCTTTGCCCCATCCCCCACTGGATATCCCCGCACTTGAAGATCTGATCGAAGGGGCGGAGCAAATCATCGTGACACTCGTAGACGCCGTCGCGCTGCATCGATTTCAGAGGTGGGTTGATGAAAGCTCAGATGGGCTGGGACCCCTTATCT
>CBDVCG010000391.1:0-2902 GCA_965372425.1 uncultured Anaerolineales bacterium | reverse complement strand
CGATGAGTTCCAGCACATCTCCCTCGATCGCGATCTGCTCCTGTTTAACTTTCTCGTGGAGAAAATCCGTAATGATTGAAACCGGGATTCGCCGGAATTCATGCCTTTGACAACGCGAGAGGACCGTGGCGGGAACTTTGTGTACCTCGGTAGTGGCAAGGATGAAGATGGCGTGATCGGGAGGTTCTTCGAGCGTTTTTAGGAGCGCGTTGAAGGCTGCCGTCGAGAGCATATGGACTTCATCAATGATGTAAACCTTATACTTGCCTTCATTGGGAGCAAAATTTATCTTCTCGCGCAAACTGCGTACATCTTCCACGCTCGTATTTGAGGCGGCATCGATTTCAATTAAATCAAGAAACCTACCTTCATTGAGGGAAATACAGTGACTGCAGGAATTACATGGACGGGAGGAGGCATCTTCGTCAAGGCAGTTAACTGCCTTCGCCATTAGTCTTGCTGTCGTCGTTTTTCCTGTGCCGCGAGGACCGGCGAATAAATAAGCGTGGACAATGCGATCCCCTTTTACCGCGTTTTGAAGAGTCTGAATGATGTGGTCTTGACCGACCACCTCATCCCAGTTCGTCGGCCGCCATTTCCGATAAAGGGCATTCACCATAGCTCCCTCATGCCCTTCCTTCTACTCCAATAGGTAATCACCATTCGCTAAACTGACCTCGGGATAGAGGGGATGAAGATGCTCAAGTTGATTCATCAATATTAGATTGCGCGAGTGTATCAGACGGTAAAACATGACGCAAGAGCGTAGTCATCTTTCACCCATCTTGCAATGTCCCGAGCTTCTTAAGGAACCACATCCCCTAGTTCATTCGCCAAGCTGCAGACATGCTTCGGAGTTCTCCAGGACCAGATCATCCTTGCTAGTCCCTCCAATACTGTAATCGGGAAGCAGCCCAAGAGACGCTCCAAAATATGTATCAAAGATCAAACGAAAAGTGTTTACGGGGGATATCGTCGGGAAAAGAGAATCAACCCCGCCACCCTGGAGGTAATAAGCATTCAATATTTTAAAATCAGATCCACTCCCGGTGCCCGTATCCGCCTGCAGCACGATAATCGGAGGGACATCCGATTCTTCTATCAAGATTTCCAGAATTTCTAACATCCGAGTGTTTATGAACTCGATCTGACCAGTGTAACCCTTCTTCCGATATTCCTCGTTGACAGGTTGTGCTTTCCCGCCACTGAAGTAGCCTGGATCTGTCAGGATCTCACCATTCGGTCCAAATACATATGGAACATGTGGGATCAAGATATGCACAAAACTAAAAGTCGGTCCTTCAATCGATGGGATCTTGGGTAGTTGATCCAGAAGAAAAAGCTGACGATCCACGTGAGCGCGATAAGGAAGATTGGTGGCTTTAAATTGCTCATACATCACCTTGTATTGGAAGTCGGTCAACACCACACCAGCCGTGGTTTTAAACAGCAATCTCTCGAATTGATTTGCTATATTTGAAGTGATCGGGCTGATGCTCCGCTCAAAATAATAATCCGCATCATCGAGCTGACTCCAATCATAACCAGTGTCAAAAGCCACCGTTTTGTAGCCGATGCGTTCGAGTTGCTCACGAACAAGGTTGCGTTTCAGTAAGAGCCAGTACTTATTCGAATCCAATCCGACACTTTCGAGACGCGGGGTTAGATCTGTGAGGTAGGCCATGTTTAATGAAGAGGTCAGGGAGGCCTGCGTGAAGCTGTAATTACTTCGGCTGCACTCCATTACGTGAAACCCAAGCCCCGTCAATTCCTGGATGAATGGTGAGTTGTCGAATTCCATGTCATTTAGGAGGGCATCTTCACGAAGGTAGGCATCCAGAATGATGTAATAGATATCGGGTGCCTCGTCTCCCTCAAACTCGAGTATCGGAAATTCGGGGTTCGCTTCACTCACTCCTTCGCTCACACTCACAACCCGAAAGTGATTTGCAATCTGGAATATCGGAATAACGACGAGGATGAGTCCTATCACATTCAACGCCCAGCTTACTTCCCGACCTCCACCGGCCATCTTTATTATCCCATAGCCACCCAAGACCATAACCAAACCATAAATCACGACTAGATAGCGGTGGTGTCCAAGGTCAACACCCAGGATTGGCGCTCCCTGTAAGCTTTCGTATATGTGGCCATACGAAAAAAAGAGCAGGAAGAAAAAGGCGACTAGCAGAGATGCCTTCTGCCAATCACCAAGGACAATTCGAAAAATGAAGACGAGGAGAACAGCGGAAGTAATCGAGAGCAACAATGGTCGAACGCCCACCTCAAGCTCTACTTCTCGTATGTTGCTCGCGAGTAAGGCCAGGATTGGGAAAGCAGCAATTGCGATAGGATAGAAATGGATGCCTTTAAGAAATTTCAATCGCACTCCCAGAAACAGTAGCTTGCTGCCAGAATTGTAATTGATAACAACAACCAGTACGGGGCAACATGAAAGCCATCGTGGAAGAAGCCAAGTAGATGCAGGATCGAAAAAGACCCTGGTGCAATATCGAAGATGCACCAGGGCTCGATCCCAGACTCGCCTGCCTTTGAAACGCACGTGATGCTATAATCATGAGGTGAACAGCTAAGCGAAGGAGTAATGCGATGGGTGGTCTGGGAACAACCGAGCTAATCATCATCCTTGTCATCGTCGTTCTGCTCTTCGGGGTCGGACGATTAACTCGCATCGGAGGCGAACTCGGACGAGGAATTCGAGAGTTCCGATCGGGTCTGCAAGGTGAAGAAGATGACGACCCCGAAGAACCAGAATCAGAGGAATCAAGCACTTAAGCAGCAAAGAGAATGGAAACCAGAAAACCGGCCGTTTGGGCGCTTTTTTAATTAACATATATCGAAATATGACACATCTTAAAAACAGTCAAAACCAAAAAAAAGG
>CBDVCG010000390.1:0-2907 GCA_965372425.1 uncultured Anaerolineales bacterium | reverse complement strand
GAAATCGGGTTCATGACCTACGACCATCACGGCCTCGACCTCCGGATTTTCGTCGAGAATTTCCGAAAGATCTCCCGCACTAAATCCAGGCTCAAGCCTCTCATCCTCAATGAGGATATCAAAGTTGTCCAGATGATCTGCGACAATTTCGGCGGTCTGGATCGCTCGGGTTAAAGGACTGGAAATGATGAGATCGAGTCCCAGGTTTAATTTCTCGATCGTCTTGGCTTCTTTTACCATGCGATCCTTGCCGTAGGGCGTGAGAGGACGCTCGTAGTCTTCACCATTCCAGGCGCTTCTATCAGCTAATCCGTGCCGAAGGAAATAAATTGACGTCATTACGACCTCTCAATTTAGATTCAAATTTCGAATTCTCGAGGAGACCCGAATTTGGGGGAAACCTAATACTCATAAGGTTAAGACAAATCGAAAGATGTCCTCCACACTATTTCAAGCCAACCAGCTCATCGACATCCGCTTGAGCGTTCTCAATATGCAGAGTAAATATGAACGGTGTTTTCAAGTTTTGAGCCCATCAACCGCACCTTTAAGCTCGGTGGTAACGGCGTCGATGTCACCTGAACCATCTACCTCGATGAGGATGTTCTTGTCCTTGTAATATTGAATAAGCGGAGCAGTCTGCTCGTGGAAGACCCGAAGGCGAGCCTTGACCGTCTCCGGTTTATCGTCATCACGTTGATAAAGTTCCCCACCGCATGCATCACAAACGCCTTCTACTTCAGGTGGGCTGAACATCGAGTGAAATGGCGTTTGACAGTTTCGACAAATCCAGCGTCCAGAAAGGCGATCGATGAGCACATCGTCTGGAACCGCAATATAGAGGACGCCATTCAATGATCTGCCCAGGTTTTGAAAAATCGTATCGAGCCCTTCAGCTTGAGCGACTGTTCTCGGAAACCCATCGAGGATGACGCCAGCTGTGCAGTCATCCTGCTGAAGGCGATCCTTCACCATGGCAATGGTCACATCATCGGGCACAAGCTGCCCCTTATCCATGTAACCCTTTGCGAGCATACCAAGCTCAGTTTGATTGTGGAGATTATCACGGAACAAATCCCCACTCGCGACATGGGGAAGCTGAAGGTACGTGTGCAGTTGATCCGCTTGCGTGCCTTTTCCGGCGCCTGGTGGGCCCAACAAGATGATTTCCATCTCCGTACCTCATCTCTTCCTTACGTACACACGGATAAAATTTCCGCTCGGCTGACGGTTTGACGTGCTGATAGATTGGGTGGTCAACAACTATTTTACGCGGAAGTCATTTGTAAATGATGGTTGCCTGGATAAGGAAAGGATTACATTGCTTACTTTTTCTTTTTTTTCTTCTTCTTATCCTTCCCCTTCTTTCCTTTCTTCTTCTTTGCCATGTCATCCTCCAAGGTTGAAGTTAGGCTTGTACTTTCAGATCAGAGACTTAATCTCCCACATGAAGAAGGAGAAGTACGCGATGTTGATTGCGAAGCTGTCGATACACATCAATAGCTTTCTCGCTCTTATTTACAATGACTTCAATATTTTTTTCGCCTAAGAACGGTTCGACATCCTCCGTTAACTTTAAATTCCCGATTGTTCCGGTACCGATGATGATCAAATCCGGTTTATGCGACAAGACACCCTCAATGTCAACCGATTTGATGCTGTGTTCCTCCTCTCGGTCCCAATTCGAGATTTTTCCATCAGGGGAGATAAGGATGTCAGATTTATATTCTTCTCCCCGGATCACGACTCGCTCAAACTCAAACGAGTCGATCGTGGGCAGCGCAGACGCCTCGAGTTCAAGAGATTTGTCCCTAACTTTGATCTTCTTTTTTTTGCCTTTTTTCTTTTTTTTCTTTTTCCCCGATTCCTTGGCAATGTCCATCATCTCCGTAGGATCGTAATCGAGTGCGGCGCTGAGACCATCGACGAGTGTCCTCAACACCTTCACCCGTGCATGCCATTTACAATTTCCTTCCACGATGGTCCAGGGGGCTGTCAGTGTGCTGGTTTTCAATAACATATCGTTGACCGCTTCTTCATAGATATCCCAGCGATCTCGGTTCCGCCAATCCTCGTCCGTAAGCTTCCAGGATTTATAAGCTGTATCTTTTCGCTCTTCGAAGCGACGCAGCTGCTCCTCTTTGCTGATATGAATCCAGAATTTAAAGAGTATTGTTCCGAAATCGGATAACTGTCTTTCGAAGTGGTTGATCTCTCGATACGCTCTGCGCCACTCCTCCTCACTGCAAAAACCCTCGATTCTCTCAACCATGACGCGCCCATACCAGGACCTGTCGAAAATCGCAATCTGGCCTTTCTCTGGCAGCCGCCGCCAGAAACGCCATAGATATTGATGGGTTTTATCCTCTCCATCCGGGGCGGCGATGGCATGCACCGCATATCCGCGTGGATCGAGCTTTTCCGTGACCCGTTTTATATTGCCGCCCTTCCCAGATGCATCCCAACCCTCATACACCATGACGACTGGACGCTGTTGTACATACACCTGATACCCCAGTGAATGAAGAGCAACTTGTAGGGGGATAAGTTCCTGGATATATTCCTCTTTGGACATTGAGACATCTGGGTCGACCGTCTCGAGCATTGGGACTTCCCTTCTTGAGTGGAGTTGTGCAGTCTTATTCCTGGTTTAGGGATTCGCGGACCAAGCGCTTCAAAGAGCAACCTGGTAGTTCCAAAATGCTCGGCGGGATCAAGATAATACTCCACAGTAACGTCCACCATATCGCCTTCCACCAGGTGTCCCGTCAGCGTTCCGTAGTCAATACCGATCCAGCTTTTGTTCCACGCCGCTTGTGCATAATCCGGGTTAGGTTCAGCGGCATGGATGGGTAGAAAATAGCTGCCTGCGCAAACGAGTAAATGGATCGCGATACAATAGCTCAC
>CBDVCG010000389.1:0-2908 GCA_965372425.1 uncultured Anaerolineales bacterium | reverse complement strand
AGCGTCTGGCGGCCGCCGCGCGCCGTCAGGGTGCTGAAATTATTTCATTCGGTGTTTCATCTGGTATCAGTGATGCTACATCAAGACGATCGTGAACGAAGGAGAATGTTAGCCACTTCCACTAACGAAATCTTCACGGTATAAACCCATGGAGGGGATATCCGGGATCTCAGTTTGATAAAGCCAGGCGTCGAAGAAGTCACTCAGCTCGCTCCCACTGATTTTCTCAGCAATATCCACAAAATCCCCTGTGCTAGCGTTGCTGTTCCTGTAACTTTCGGCGTATGTGCGCAGGATTTTAAAGAAGTCTTCGTCCCCGACCTCCTCCCGTAGGGCATGAAGCGTCAATGCGCCGCGCAGATAGACCTGAGGATGGAAGAGTTGTCCCGGACCGGGATCTCCCGTCGGGTGGAGGTAACCTTCCCGAAATGCCATCTCGTCATAAAAGGAGAGAATGCGAGCCTCCACCAACGTTTCCTGATCGTTATGCTCCTGCCAGAGGAGCTCGGCGTAACTTGCAAAACCCTCAGTAAGCCAGATGTCCTGCCATGACTCAAGGCTGACGCTGTCTCCAAACCACTGGTGCGCGAGCTCGTGGGATATCACATCTTCATTGACGAAAGATTTAAAGAAGAGGGATAGCGTCTGCGTTTCCAGCGCGAAGGATTCTTGTTTATCCATCACGAGGACGCCATAGGCTTCAAAAGGGTAAGGACCGAAGACCGTCTCAAAATAGTCGATCATCTCACCCTGAATGGAGAATTGTTCTCGAACACCTTCAGGGATATCCACATCGAAGTAGTTCCTCACAAGAACTCCACTCGAGCTTTTAGATATCTCTGTTTCGTAATCTCCGATTCCCAGGGTCACAAGGTAGCTTGCGATCGGATCACGGGATTCCCAGATGTAGGTTCGTCTTTCGTTTTCTTCGATAACCTCCTTGAGCGAGCCATTGGACGCAACTTCGTAGGGGATGGGGACCGTGATTTCGATCGTGTACGTGGCTTTATCAAGCGGGTGTTCGTTTACCGGGAACCATCGAGAAGAACCTATCGGCTCTCCCGCGACAAAGACTCCCTTTTCGTAGAAATCCCAACCTTCCTTAAAACCATAGACCAGGTTGATCGTAGCATGGTCATTCGGCTTTCCTTGATACGTGATTTCCGCTGTGAAAGCTTGAGATGCAGGTAAAGATGTGGACGGGTGTATTACGAGCTCACCATCCACCTGTTCAAAGGTTGCTTTAATGCCATTCACGAGAATTTCATCGATAGGATAGGGGCTGAAATCCAGGTTGAAGCTGCTTAATCGTTCCTCGGCAGTTGCTTCGATAGTAACTGTCCCGGCAATTGACTTCGTTTCCATATCGACATCGAGATCGATCAAATAGTGGGTGACGTCATAGCCCCCATTCCCCAGTTCAGGATAGTATGCGTCGCCGAGACCCGCTGCGTCTGGTTCTGGTTGGGGTGCGCAAGCTGATGCGATCACCGGAATGAGGATAATAAGAGTATGCGCCACAAAATATCTCATCTTGAACTCCATCGAGGTCCTATATGCCACTCTGTCATTAAGTGGAAACATCCCCGCAACTCACCCGGATCGATTCCCGAGGAGCGCTGATTTCTCGGCATGGATATTAGGACCAATATGGTTATATTATAACGTTGCTGTACTAATTCGTTGCTGATATAGGTGTTCTGATTAGGAAGAGGTTCATTTACGGTGTAGGGGTTGCCGTGCGTCTGAGGATGGGTATTTAGAAGTACATCGGATGAATTGAGAGCAACGCTAATTCCTGACAGCCACGATCTTGAATATCGGCACGGTCACGAAGCGATGGAGCTGATTGAGCTCTCTGAGGATGTTTTTTAATACGGCGGGTCGTGAGTACTTATCCTCGAAGGCTGGTGTATTGATCAGAGATCTCTTGATTCTAAACACTTGTTCGGCCAATTGCACGTAGTAATCCCTGCGCTCTAAAAGATCACGGCTGATGCCCACTGGGAAGGTAAAGTCTTCTATCTCGGCTGCGGACTCGATACGGAAACCTGCATGGACGAACGAGTCTACAGCCATAAGACCCTTCAAACCGAAACCTGTTTGTCCATGGACGCCTTCACGCGGCGGTAGTCCGATCTCTTCGATCAGCTCGATGAGCCCTTGAACCCGAGCCCCTCCATGACCAGAATACGTATCATGCAACCTCCCGAGATACTCCTTCAGCGGTAGGTCCCAGCTTTCTGGATCATCGTTGAGCTGCGTGAACTCGTGGCTGCAAATCACCAATTTGCCCCTCGGACGTAAAATTGTGAAGATTTGAGCGAGCATACCATCGACGTCGATGCGGTCATCCTCGTCTGTCGGGAATTGGAACACCATCCGGGCGACGAATAAATCGACCGAGTTGGGCTCGAGTTTCTCGTGAATTTGATGCGCAGCGAGGTTGGATATATGACGATAGCGCGGTTTCTCTCTTAAAGAAATTGGTGGGTGGGTATCATCTGGAGATGTAGCGATGAGCGATTTTGGCTGGTGTGCATAAATGTATTCGCTCAGATCCCCCAGACCGCTACTGAAGTCGACAATATCCCTACCTGTGATCTGGTCCGGTGAAATCAAATCTTCTACCAGGTAGTAGACGATGTATCGTACGACCTCCCAATGTCTCTGTAATTCCCAGGTTGTCATGTTTTCAGTATACAGCAAGGAGCAGATGGGTACGTGAATGATCTTCCTCATCTCCCTGGAAGTCGCTTGAAGATCTATTTACGGGCTAGTTTTTGTTCGGAACCGACTCGGGGTGGCTCATTTATTTAAAGACCGTCTGACGAACATCAACGCGAAGACTCCTCATTTATCGAAACTGGAGATTAACTCACGGGTGTGAGCGCGGGATTTTCTAGGT
>CBDVCG010000388.1:0-2927 GCA_965372425.1 uncultured Anaerolineales bacterium | reverse complement strand
TTAATCTTTCCCGCCTCCCACAGTTTATGGGTCACTCGGACATCCTGCTCGCAATAGTCGAGGACTTTTTCGATTTCGCCAGCTTTATACCACTCCACAGATATCAATCCGTCCCCAGATTTTTGTTCCTGGAGAGTTGCTTCAGCAAGGTTATCCAAACGCAATCTGAATCCTAATTCGCGTTGGATGTGTACCATGAGATCGGTCGTTTTTGCCTGAAGCTCTTTTCCTGCTTTGAGGCCGTAGGGTCGAAGTACCTCATAATCAAAACGTAATACATTATAGCCAATGATCTCGCGAGCATCGAGAATGTGTTCGATCAGACGTAGAGCATCATCCTCCTTAAACCTGATAAAGTTCGATTCTTCTACGTCAAACAAGATTGCTGCAGCGAGCCCTAGCCTATCGATGTGAGACCATCCACCAACTTCACTCGCAAGGCGTTTCGTTTCCAGATCGAAAACAAACGTGTGTCCCATCAAAGTTCGACCTCCGACTGCTCCTTCCCTTTACGATGACGATATAAAAGGTAGCCTCCCCCAAATAGAATGAGGATGATGGGAAGCGCCCATAGAAGCGAAGATGGGTTCAAGCCGAGGGATGCTTTTTTTGTAAAATGATAGTCTATCCACTCCCCCTCGAGCTGTGTAAGCGGACGCTGGAATACGCGTTGAACGCCTCCTTCACACGACGTCCCCTCCTGGTAGGCATCGAACAATGCGACGAATGCTCCGATCCCGTAAATATCTTTGATGTATTTTACAAAGGAGGAACTTTGGGCGTAGGCTAGAAGGGCTTGATCGTTGGCAAAGGGGAAGGATGCACAAAGGGAAGCCATGGGTAAAAGGTTGCCCGCTTGGTATGCATCCTCCAGCGCGGTTGGGTAGAGACTGTTTGGGGTCGCTTCCTCAAGCGTGGCTAGTCCTTCATTCAACCAGGCAGGAAGCCGATCATAGGAGGCCCCAAGTCGTTGGGCGAGCAGGGCATGGGTGAGTTCGTGAGGGATGTCTCGTTCCAGCTGGACGATCCCTTCGGAATCCGGGCTGGCTGCAAGAATTATGACACCGAAATCGTCGAATGAGTGACCTCTAATCCAGCTTGAGCCACCGAGTTGCAGAGTCTCTTGAAGATCGCTAACTGTGGGATAGATATAGATATTGACTATGTCCCTGGCAGAGAGGGCAAGATCGTCCAGGATCGAGTCGAGCGCTTTTTCTGAGATGTCTACAACAGCCTGACCGAATACCAGATCTCCAATTTGCCAGTGAATTCGTATCTGCGTCCCTTCAAGGAATGACCAGAACTCACGATTGTCGATGTAGTTAAACGATTCGGGTGGGGTGGTGGTCCTCTCCCCGTCCTCAAACTCGATTTGCCACCAGTATGTTATTGGCGAGAAAGGCTGCCACTTGACCTCATCCAAGTTGAGCCATACTTCGGCCGTCATCCCCTCTTCAGATCTTTCGAAAACGGCGATCATGGTTTGGGTGACCTGGGACCTTTCCGGACGGGTGAAAAGGATCACGTTTTCGATTGGATCCAGGGATGAGATTTGAGACACAAAATGTGCTTGATCACCGAAGGTGTAATCGATCTCGGTGGTCACTGGAACCCCGTCAGATTGCGCATAGACATTAGGAGCAAAAACTGAACCCAGGATTGCGAGTAGGATGAGGCACCAAAACTTCTTGTAGATGATCAACCTCCAAGCAGGGCAAGTAACGGTGTCAGGGTAAACGGACTTAGCAGTGTTGATACGAGCACAGCCCCGGTGACAAATCGGGGTTCGGAATCGAACTCCATGGCAATGATTGTGGACATGACGGCAGTTGGCATGGCGGATTGAAGGACGCCAACGTTATAGGTCACTCCCGTAAGATTAATCGCTGAAGCGAGGGACCAACCAAGAATGGGTGAGACGCACAACCTAAGAAAAACAGCCGTTAAAAGGAGACCTTTACGCTGAGGCAGGCCAGACTTTGAAATTTGCATGCCAAGGACGACGAGCATCATTGGGACTGAAGCAGAGGCGAGCAGATCAATGGGTCTTTGGAGTGGCAGAGGGAGCGAATACTCGATCGCCCTAAAAAGCAAAGCGGCGAGCGCAGCATAAACTAAAGGTAGTTTCAACGTTTGCAATACGGCTTTGTGAAGAGGTTGCCGGCCCGCACTCCCAATCAGCACACCTAATGAATTTGTCCATAACGCACTCGTGACGAAGTAAATGCCTGCCCATGCAAGACCTGCGGACCCAAAGGCGAACTGACTTATCGATAGCCCGAAATTGCCAGAATTCATGAAGGCCGTGGATAACATCATCGACGAACGCGTTGTCCCTTTTAATTTTCGGAGTACGCTGATGAGCCAGACAATGACGATCATTGAAAAAATAACTGCCGAGGTGAATCCAACCATTCGCAGAATGTCATTTCCGTCTAAATCACTTGTGAGCAAGATGTTGAAGATCAAGCATGGAGCTAGCGCATAGAAAACTACAATTGAGATCGGTCTGGGGTCGATGTTGAAGACGCGTTGAAGGATAAATCCCACACCGGCAGCAAGGATGATGGGGAGAATGTTGTCAAGAAATATGGTGAGAAGTTCGATCAATTAGAAGTGTCCTCAGCTTGATCGATATCCGGAATGAGAAGATCTATTGATCCACTTACGAAAGCGAGGTGATCAATAGCGTCTGCCAGGATGGTTACAAATTCATCATCTTCAATGGAAACATCATAATTCTCTAATGCAGCTTGAGCCTCGTCTCCCCCGATCTGTCCTAATGCCCAGACGGCGTTCCCCCTCACGACGACATCGACATCATCCAGCAAATCGATAAGCGGTTCGATGGTTTCTCGCGCTTCAAGTTCGCCTGCCGATCTGGCAGCTTCGGCTCGTATCGCCGGGGAGTGATTGTTAAGCTCTTC
>CBDVCG010000387.1:0-2933 GCA_965372425.1 uncultured Anaerolineales bacterium | reverse complement strand
AGTCCGAAGAGTGCAACAAACCTACCTATATCTGCGAGAAGTGCATGTTCCACGAAAAAATCACAGACGAGGTGAAGTGTCCGATCACCAGTCAGGTCGTTCGGCTCATCTCAATCTTCATCACCCGTCCATAACTGGTCGGGCTCAATGCATAAGCCCTGCGGGCTGAGTGCTCAAGCCCAATGGGCTGAGCTGCTCAAACCTAAGAGATTGAGCTTGAGGGTGCGAAGCGCCCTTTCGCTATGAGCCCGGAGGTTGAGCTCCGGGCGAGGTCTTACGAACTTATTGTGAGTGACGCGTTACCAATGAATCGTTTCGTTTTGCATCACCTAACTATAAACGGTCGGGCTCACGGTATAAGCCAAAAGGACCACCCTTTGGGGTGCCATTCGGGCTGACTTTCAGTATGTGAAGCGCTCTCTCACCATAAACCCGGAGGTTCAGCTCCGGGCGGAGAGGGACGGCGTATATCCTATGAGTCAGCCATGCGATTTTGAGGAGAACCCAAAAACAAACCTATGAAAGGTGTGCTCATTTTTATGATGATGTGTCAAGCATGGAATGCGATGTTATAGTTCTGTCACTTAATTAGGTTGGATGTGATGAACTCCGATAACGCCCGTAATTCCATTCCCCTTATCGCGCATTATTGGTGGCTGCCCCTCGTCCGGGGCATCGTCGCAGTGCTGCTCGGGTTGGCGATGATCTTCATCCCCTCATGGGCGACATCGGCGATGGCGCGCTACTTCGGGATGTTCTGGATGGTCACGGGAGGGACAGCGCTGTTCTGGGGTACCCGCGGCGCTCGTGCCACCCGGCTCTGGTTGGTAGCCGGTTTGATCGCCGTCGTGGGTGGGGCGATCCTTTTCTTCAATGAATGGATTTCATCATCGACGATACTCGAACTCACCACCAACGTCTTCGCCGTGTTCGCCATTTTCACCGGGGTCCTGCACATCGCGGGAGGCTACCGCATCCGTCAAAAAGTTGGTCGTAAATGGGCGTGGGGGGATCTATTCCTTGGTCTGCTGCAGATCATGATGGGCATCCTGTTGCTTGGCATACCGAGCAAAATCAGCCCCGTTATTCTGATTAGCGCAGTCGCATGGGCATTCCTCGGTGGGCTTGGTATGATCGTGGACTCACTCAGACTCAGACGAATGTACTTAGAGCACCAGCGAACGATGGATATTGTGTAATTCCAGATAGTTGGGAGAAAGAATGAAACGATTCAACTTGGATATTAAGGCGCTCCGACCAGATTTTCTGGCTGGTTTCACGCTTGGTGTGGAAAGCATCCCCGACGCGATGGCCTCCGCGATCCTGGCCGGCGTCAACCCGATCCATGGCTTGTACGCGGTGATGCTTTCAACGCCTGTGGGTGCGCTATTTGCGGGTTCCGTTTTTATGTCGGTGCAAACGACGAGCGCTCTCTCGTTGATCGTTTTTGACGTCTCCATCCTGCATCGGGGTGAAGACAGCATCATGGCCTTGTTCACGCTCGCTATTCTCACCGGTGTATTCATGCTCGTCTTCGGCCTCCTGCGCTTTGGATCGCTGCTGCGCTTCGTACCCCATTCCGTCATGACAGGCTTTATCAACGGCATAGCAGTGCTCATTGTCCTGGGGCAGCTTGGAGACTTTACGGGCTACAGCAGTCCCGCAAGCAACAAAGTCGCCCAAGCTATGGATCTTGTGTTCAGCCTAGATCAGATCCATTTGCAGACCATCGTTGTAGGTGTCGTCACCATCCTGCTCATCTTCCTCTTTAATGGCACAAAATTTAAGCAATTCAGCTTCATCATTGCGCTTGTCCTCGCATCTGTTTTAATCCCGCTCTTTGATTGGTTTGGAGTCGCTCAGGTTGCGGACTTCAGCAGCCTGCCCGACACGCTGCCACGACCGATCATCCCAGACCTGAGCTACATTCCATCTCTGATCGTGCCTGCGATTTCGATCGCCATCGTCGGGCTGGTCCAGGGCGCCGGCATAAGCCAGTCCTACCCCAACCCGGACGGGGAGTACCCTGATGCCTCGCAGGATTTCGTCGGCCAGGGGGTCGCCAATATTGCTGCCGGTTTGTTCAGGGGGATGCCCGTGGGCGGTTCCCTCTCAGCGACATCGCTCGTCGTGAGCGGCGGCGCACGTTCTCGCTGGGCGAATATCTTTGCAGGGCTCGTAATTGCCGTCACGGTCATCCTCTTCGGTGGATTCATCGAGCGGCTGGCGATGCCTGCGCTCGCCGGACTGCTGATCGTCATCGGTTTTCAAACGCTCCGGTTGGAAGAGGCCGAGAAGGTCTGGAAGACGGGCCCCATGCAGCAACTCACCATGACAGCCACGTTCATCGGCGCGCTCATCATGCCGCTGCAGTATGCGGTATTCCTTGGGGTGGTGCTGTCTTTGTTCTTGTTCGTCGTGCGCCAATCCAATCAGATGCGGCTGACCGAATGGGAGATCAGCGCTGGAAGGTACCCGATCGAAAAACCAGCTCCGAAGGAACTGCACCCTCATCAGGTTGCGGTCCTGGTTCCCGCAGGGAGCCTCTTCTTCGCCGCCGCTCCGATATTCGAAGAAGCCCTCCCGGACACAGCCCAGGCGGACCGCTCTGTCGTGATACTCTCGCTGCGCGGGTATGATAATGTGGGCAGCACGTTTCTCACGGTGCTCGAACGTTTCTATGAAGACCTGAAGGAGAAAGACAGTAGGCTGGTCCTTGCAGAGTTGAACGACGAGCTGCGGGGGCAGCTCGTGCATACGGGCCACACCCACATGCTGGGCCGAGATCAAGTCTACGTGGCCACCGAACGTGTGGGCGAATCTATCTTCATTGCCTTTGAAGACGCCCAGAAGTGGGTCGTGGAAGAATGAACTGAGGGGTGGGGGTGTCCAAGAGGGGGATGAAAATGGATAAATCGATCACTGGGTTCGTG
>CBDVCG010000386.1:0-2935 GCA_965372425.1 uncultured Anaerolineales bacterium | reverse complement strand
AATTTTAGATATTTCCTCACACTCTTTTGCGAATAGATGAACATCGAGAAAATGATTCGGATGCAGCCGAATCAACAACTGTGATGGGGATGTCAGAGACTCAGAATTGATCAATTCGACAAGGGCACGCACATTCTGAATGTTTGGAGAAAAACTTATAAAACTGCAGGCGTACGAGATGAGCTTGCGACCATCGTCAAGGTTGTGCAGCTTGAAATATTCACCTTTTGGCGTCAACCAGCGCTTGTTGATGTAGCCATCATAGGAAGGCATGCCGCCGATATGGACACTTTCGGGATCCCAGTCAGAACCAAAAACCAATTCATCCTTCTGGATCTCCGACCAGCATGTGATCCAATCCATGTGAGCGCCGCATAAGCTGTAGCTACTGGGGTTATCCCAACCCACAACTACCGCGCCCGTGGGAATTCCTCTTTCGGCTGCTTCGCGCAGTAAGTAGCGATCCAAGCGCCAGCCGGGGGTACTCGCCACGACAAAATCAGGCTGATATCGTTCGAACAGGTCAGCGTACAGACGCGGGGTAAAACGCCCCTGCAGCCTTACTAATAATTGCCTCACCGCACGGGACCTGCGCAGAAGAGCGATGAGGCTCCATGCGAATGGCATGAGAATTCGCCGACGATTTCCCTCCTCCACAGCGACCTGATCGATATAACTGTCCATCGCTTCGGTGTTGATGCGGCGCGACGCGCCCACTCGCCTGAAAAATCCCAGCCACCATTGAACCTCCGGATGCTCTTCCTGTGCATACTTTCTGGCAGCATCCAAACGCAGACCTTCGACGATCAAGCCGGGACGGCCAAATCGTTCTTCGATCTTTTCACTAAGCGCATCATCTGTAAGTAGGACGACTTCGATCCCCCCCTCAATGAGACTCGGGATCACGTCGCTCTGGAGAAAATATACGATGGCCATGCCATGATCTGCGCTGACAAAAATACGTTTCGATGCCATCTATGTTATGTACCTCTGACACTGTTGATTCACAATCTCAAATCTCTGATCGGAGTTCTCCCTGTATTGCGCCAATCTCTCGAGTTCGATGAGATTCTCCCATCCACTTCCAGCTAATCGCCCGTTCGCCGATCGACATCGTATCGTGTCTTATGTTCGACCTTGGCGTTGATCTTCGCGAGTTCAGGCCGCTCCTCGAATAATCGCAGGACCTCAAGCCACGAAAAATCATCGCGGCCGCCAAAGTTTCTATAGACTTGCCTGACAAGTTCTAGATCTTCAGGGGTGTCCACCGTCCAACGCATCTCACCAAGATCTTTTTCATATTCGATCACCCGGATTCGGAATCGATCCTTATGCTCATAGATGAAGGGCATGACGTGTTCTCGCTGGTAGCGCTGATCGGCTTCTTCCCATGCGATCTCTAAAGCTCGAAAAGAGCATACTTCCGTGTCCAGACCAATCGGATAGGTCCTGTTCTGGGGCAGACGATTGGCCGCGAAATCAAGCGCCGGATCAGCACCCAACAGTGTCTTCGTCGTCAGGTCGATCAAGTCCGGATCGATCAACGGGCAATCGCCCGTTAGCCTTACAATCACATCTGCTTGTTCGGAGGCTGCACAGCGATAGAAGCGATCGAGCACATCGGAAGGATGCCCCTTAAATACGGTTATTTCCCGCCGCTCACAAAATTGGACAATCTCGCTATCGCCTGGATCCGTTGTGGCGGCAACGATGATCTCATCCAAGCACTTTGCCCGGCGCGCCCGGTCCACGACTCTCCCAAGCATGGGCTCGCCCTCGATATCCGCCATCACCTTCCCGGGCAAACGTGACGAAGCCATTCTTGCCTGCACAATCGCGAGGACTCTCCCGGACTCAACCATCCCCATCGAACCCTCGTAGCGCAGACTGGTACGCCCCCTCAAGCAGATGTTTGTTCTTCCCCCAGTCCGCCCGGGCTTCAGCCATTCTGCGGCCGGAGGCTCCCAAGGCGGCTAATTCCGATTTCAAACGTACAGCTGAGACCATCCCATCGACCAGACTGCCGACCTCATTGTCCTTGAACAGCCATCCATTCTCGCCTGGAATGACCCACTCTTTATTACCAGGAATATCGGATACAAGCGCGGGCAAGCCGCTCGCCATGGCCTCAAGCAGCGAGACGGAACTCCCATCGCTGTGGGATGCGCTCACATATAGGTCAGAGTTCCTATAGTAAGCCGGAAGCTCCTCATAGCTCACCTGCCCCTTGAATACGGCCCGATCGCTCAACATGGCTTCCGCCAGACGATGTTCGAGGCCCTCACGTTGAGAACCATCCCCGATAATGACCAATTTGAGCGTCGGCTCCTCCTGAGTAGCCCTGATGAATGCTTCGATAATAATGTCGACGCCATAGAGTGATTCGAGCGCTCTCGTGGAGAGCAACATAAATCCTTCATCCGGGCGTGGATCTTTTTGACTGACCTGGCTCGAAATCGGGTGAAACTTATCCAAGTCCACACCCCATGGAAATTGTACGACTCGTTTCTCAGCGACACCCAGCTGAACCGCGGCTATTTTCACGGCTTCACAATCACAGATAAAGACATCACTACGTCCTAGAGCATAGGCTGCTGCCCTTCTTTTCCAACCACGAGTCGCCTCGAGCAAGATATCTGATCCCCATGACATCGTCACCAAAGGAAATCCGTCCTTAAGCGCCGAAAGGAATGCGCCCCCATGAACCGGCCCCGCGTGGATGAGTTCTGGATCCACCCGCGCCAACGTCCTGGAAAATGCTGAATATGCGGACGGAAAATCGACAACTCGATCGGGGAACCGGCTCGATAGGCTCGGGAGGGTGTCAATCCCAGAGGGTATAGACCGGTCCTCAAGACCACCTTCGTCCCGGAGCATCAGGTAATGCACCTCGTGCCCAAACCCGCTTGCTGCCTCCAGAAAGCGATGGTCATGC
>CBDVCG010000385.1:0-2966 GCA_965372425.1 uncultured Anaerolineales bacterium | reverse complement strand
GCATCAACCCGTGCTGGGTGTTCACCACGCTGGAGGGGCAATGGTGCACCCAGACAAGATCCTCGAGGTCATTCTTGGGGCAGCGAAAAATGGCTGAAGCAATAATCGCGGATCGGCATCCGCTTGATGATCTCATTCGATCGGATCGCATGCCACATATCTGGTGTCCGGGGTGCGGGATCGGCACCGCCATGCGTTGCTACGCACATGCGATCCTGGATTCGGGGGTGGATCGATCTCGCCATGTCGTCGTTTCGGGCATTGGCTGCTCAGGTCGGGTGGCGGGATATATGAATATCGATTCATACCACACGACCCATGGCCGGGCTATTCCATTTGCGACCGGATTGAAGCTCGCGAATCCCGAATTAGAGGTTACGGTGTTCAGCGGCGATGGGGATCTAGCTGCCATTGGAGGGAACCATCTTATCCATGCCGCTCGTCGCAACGTGGATATTACCGTCATCTGTACGAATAATTTCAACTATGGCATGACGGGTGGGCAGCTCGGGCCGACGACCCCCATCGGTGCAATAACGACAACGACCCCTTACGGGAGCCCCGAGCATCCATTCAACCTGGCCTTCTTACTGTCTGCGGCGGGTGCGAATTATGTCTGCCGATGGACTACGCTTCATGTTCGTCAGGTGAGACAGGCCATTCTCTATGCGTTTAATAAGTCCGGTTTTTCTTTTGTTGAAATCCTCTCACCCTGTCCGATTGGATACGGTAAATCGAATAATTTTGAAGACGGTTTGGATGAGATCAAGTTTTATCGTGAACGCTGTGAGGTTGGTGACGATATCCCGCTGGATAAACTGGGGATCGATCTGACCGAAGATCGACCAATTTATGTTGGAACATTTGTCGATCGAGATGCACCTCCTTATCAGCCGGTGAAATTGGAACCGAAGAATGCGTAAAGAAATCCGCATCTCAGGATTCGGGGGTCAGGGAATTGTTCTCGCGGGATACCTTCTTGGTAAAGCGTTTGCGCTCTACGAGGGAATGGAAGTGGTGATGACGCAATCGTATGGTCCCGAGGCGAGAGGGGGCGCATCCTCCGCAAATATTGTGGTTGCGGACCGTCCGATTGATTACCCCTTTGTTCAGAAAGCCGATGTACTTGTGGCGCTCTCTCAAGAGGCTTATTCAAAATACCGAGATAGTACTTCCCCGGACGCGATCATTATGCACGATGACGGCCTGGTTGCCATCGAATCTGCTGATACGAGTATTGGCATTCCCGCGACGAGGATCGGAGAGGAGCTGGGGCGAAGGATCGTGGCGAATGTCGTCATGTTGGGCGCGTTTGCGGCGCGCACGGAACTCGCATCCAAGGAGGCGTTGATCCAATCGATTCAATCCTCTGTGAAGGAAAAAACTTTGCCCATGAACCTGGAAGCCTTCGAGGCTGGCTACGCATTCGCGTGTGAAACCGAGCAGAAAAATGGGTGAGTCCGTATTGGTTGTCGGCGCGGGAATTGCCGGTATTCAGGCTTCACTGGATCTTGCCGATGCTGGGGCATACGTGATCCTGGTAGAGAGAGAAGCGTCAATTGGCGGGATCATGGCGGTGCTGGATAAGAACTTTCCCACGCTTGATTGCTCCATTTGCATCGAAGCCCCCAAGATGTCTGAGGTTGATCTTCATCCCAATATCGAAGTTCTGACCCTGGCGGAAGTTGATCGAGTACAAGGTAAGCCGGGCGAGTTCGTGGTTCATATCCGACAAAGAGGCCGCTTTGTTACAGACGCATGTACCCGCTGTTCGGAATGTACAGGTTCATGTCCCATCATTCTGCCTAACGCCTTTGATTCTGGCATGGTCGCTCGCAAAGCCATTTACACGCCCATCCCACAGGCGGTTCCGGGGGCCTATGTCGTCGATATCGAAAGTTGTTTAAACGATCCACCAAACTATCTCCCTTGCGACCGTTGCGTGCAAGCGTGTCTTCCCGGTGCAATCGACTTCATGATGGAGAAGGAACAGATCCTGGAGAAAGAAGTAAGCTCCATCATCGTCGCTGTAGGGTATGACAGCTTCGATCCTCGAAAGATGAGTGAGTACGGCTATGGTTCTCACCCCGACATCCTCACAGCATTAGAATTCGAGCGACTGATTAATTCTGCCGGTCCGACCGGGGGTGAGATTGTTCGACCTTCAAATGGCGAACATCCCGAGCGTATCCTTTTCGTCCTCTGTGTGGGTTCCAGGGATAAGCGGTTTCATCGATACTGCTCTCGTTTCTGCTGTATGTATTCGCTGAAGCATGCCTATCAGGCATTAGATCATGGCGTCAGAGATGTTGATGTACTCTACATGGACGTTCGTGCATACGGGAAGGGCTTTGACGGTTTTTATGATCGAACCAGGGAGAATGGAGCGAATTTCCTTCGTGGGCGCCCCTCAAAAATTACTGCATCTGAAGGACATTCAATCTCAGTTCGGTATGAGGATACGGAGGCGTCGAAAATTGTAGATGCCACCTATGACATGGTGGTGCTCGCAAACGCTGTTACCCCTCCGGATGGACTCCCGATTCTCGCCTCAACCCTGGATATTGAGCTGGATACGGATGGGTTCATTCGTTCCATGGAACAAGAGGGGAGCCTCATTCTAACTTCACGGCCGGGAGTATATGCCGCTGGATGTGCTACGGGACCCAAGGATATTCCAGACAGCGTCGCTGAGGCGAGTGGTGCGGCATCGCTCGCTTTACGTCATTTAGATCAAAGGTCCTGGCCAACTCAACCTGATATTGTGCCGATTGAGAATATCGATATACCTCGAGTAGGTGTGTTCATATGCCATTGTGGGAGCAATATCGCCGGGGTCGTAGATATCAGCACGGTCGTGGATGCATCACTTCAGCTCCCGGATGTTGTTTACGCTTCGGACCAAATGTTTTCCTGCGCCGGGAACACGCAGAAAGAGATTGAAGATGCAATCCGCAAAGAGGGGA
>CBDVCG010000384.1:0-2969 GCA_965372425.1 uncultured Anaerolineales bacterium | reverse complement strand
GACAAGCACATGCCTCGATCTGTACTGAGTCACGCACAAGCAGCCCATCGTACTGGTCACCCAAACCCACAGAGATCCATCCATCAAGGTTGAACGGGATGGAACCATCCGCGGAAATCCACTCACCATTATACTTTCTGGCAAGGTGAACGTGTGTCCCCGTTGTCACTCCCCCTTCACAGGAAGGGTGCCCAATTCGGTCGCCTGCATTCAGGTAGGAACCCGGAGAGACTCGATCACGAGATTCGACGTGCATAAAGAACAGGGTCCAACCTGATTGCTCGTAGCCGTCCCCATCAAGGTCTAGAACCACCTCGCCATTACCGGCCCGAACCACTATCCCAGGCGCGGATGCGACGACCCATTCATCGGATAGGACACACCCGAAAGCATTCCCGGGAGGACCAAAATCTAACGCCGCCCAAGCCGTACCACCACCCCAGGCGCTGTGGGGGCCACCCGTAAATGACCAAACGCTTTTCGGCTCAAACGGGAGTTGAAGCTCGGGTTGGGTCAGTCCATCCGGCAGCAGCGGTTCAACCTGGCGCGTAAATGGATTATCAAACAATATCGAGAAGATTTGTTCGAACCCTCCTACATCGACTACCCTGCGCCACTCATCTTCTTGATAAAGCTGTGAAAATAGATATTGCAGACCAATCGTCCCTGCGTTTAATCCTGCGCCTGGATTAAGCATCTTCCCATCGACGAGAGTGTAAGGACCAGCCCACCCAGCTCTCCAGCGATAATACCCCGTGTTTAGCTGATCAGCCGTCCATGCTAATTGTGCATACAATCCCTCCCGTCCGCTTGCGACGTACCCGATCGGGTAGTACGCACTTTGTGTGGATATATCTTTGCGGTACAACCAACCACTCTGATGCTCAAGAATTGCAATCAGGAGCATCGGATTTACAGAATAGCGTCCTGCGACTTTGGCAATAATCTGAGCTCCGGATAACTCCTCCTCATCAACTACTTCAAGATAGTCACGAAGGTAGCCAGCTGTGCCATCCACAAAACCGTCGACATCGAAATAGATACTTGCCGGACCATATACCAATTCGGAATTCGGTATCAACTTAAAGGAAGGCCCGGGTTCCCTAAACTTCGGTGCGGGAATTGTCAGTGTCTGCCCAACAGCCAGAAGATCGCCGTCGAGAATCCCGTTCGCTTCCATGATTTGGATGGGAGATACCTGATAGCGATACGCGATCACATTCAACGAATCCCCAGGTTGTACTTGATGGATAACAGTCTCTTCTCTCATAGGTGGAGGATCTCTCACTGGATCCTGTGTAGGTGTGCCCATTATCTCGATTGCCGGATATGTGGGAGGTGCTGCTTGCGTGAACTCAGGTATGGGCGCCTCAGAGGTCGGCACTGCGGAAGCTTCAGCGGATGGCTGGGGTTTGATCATGCCATCCGACGCCCCACTTCTCTCATCAGGAGCCGGCTTTGAGCATGTAAAACATGCAGCAGCAAACCCCAGAAAGAGCAAGCCATGGATCAATCTGTCCCGTCTCAACAATGCGCTCATATCTACCATCGGCTTAATTCACCACATTTACGGGCATTTTCGATTGAACCAAGAAAAATTTTCTCATCACAGTTAATATCTCCTCGATCCAATCGCCTGGGTCAGGTGGAATCATTTCGCAATACCCCCAAATGGGGATAGGCAGAAATGGAGGTTCAAGATTCATGCCACATCGATTGAACCCGATCGCTGCGTCTATATTGATTTAGCCAGAACGAAGGAAGGTTCGATGATGTTCTGCAGGACGCCGTTATCATCGAAATAGGACCATTCTCCGGGGTCTTCGGTAAAGATGGTATACCCCAGCTTTTCGTACATCAGCCTGGCAAGGATATTATCCTTAGCTACCGATATGACGGCTCTGCTGAAGCCATAGTCAAGGAGCATTTCTTCTGCCTCCTGGATTAAGCTGGTACCGATGCCCATCATCCGGCATCTCGGCTTTACCCGAAACGAATGCAAATAACCCGCTCTATCAGGTTTAAAATGAAGGTTCCATTTTGACTTGAGGTGGATAAAAATCTGCCCCACGATTTCCCCATCGTTCTCCACGACAAGCAATATTCGCCTTCCCAACTTTACTTCATCCAAAGCTTGCCTGTAGAGGCGGCGAAAATGTTTGTATTCGCCCTCCCACTCAAGCGCATGGAGATCGCTTTCCCGTACCTCGCGAATGCGACAAGAAAGGGTATCATCCATCTCGGATGGCCTCCTTCACTAGCTTCTCCAGGAGAACCCGTTCCTCCTCAGCGCTCGAAATCTCGCCATCCAACCAGGCGGCTCTAACCGCCCATAATATCCTGCCGTATTGAGGGCCTTGAGGAAGATTCATATCTCGCAGGAAATCACCACTTAATAGCGGCTTGATGTGACGCCATTTCGTCAAGTATTCTTCTATCTCTTTTCTTCCAGCATCGAGACCAAGCCAGGTATTCACCAATGCTTCTTCGGTGTATGCGTCGAATAACGCGACGAACTCACTGGGCGCCTCATACTTCATCTCACCTGTCAATACTCGTCCGAGTTCATTGGCTTGGAGCACGTCATCCCGGGAAGAAAGCGGCAATCTCAGCCGCTGGCAGATTTCTTCTGCATAGACCGGATCGAGACGAAATAACCACAGGCCGATGAGGAGATCATGTTTGTCCCATTCAGCCTGGAGATTCCATGATGCGGGTGGGTCAAAGCTCTTCGTAAAATCAAATCGCTCCTCCAGCCAGGCATCCCAAATTAGATGAGGGTGAATAGCGCTGAGCAGACCCCGATCGTGTAATCCCAGAAGAATTCCCGAGAATTTCTGCTCATCAAGGATGGTCTCGAGCTCATGATGGATTCTCTCCCCGCTCACTCGATCGAGAAGCGGCACCGCCCGAGTTAGAAGAGCGAGTGTGCGGGTCTCAATTTCGAAATCGAGCCGTTTCTCAAGACG
>CBDVCG010000383.1:0-2972 GCA_965372425.1 uncultured Anaerolineales bacterium | reverse complement strand
ACTTGATTAAGTCCATATCGGTTTGTCTGGATTCAGGTTCTAGCTTTCGGGAGGATGATCCAGAATAGGAGGTAGGGAAGGATGCCAGGTAAGCCACCTGGAAGCGCCAGCAAAATAAAACCCAGGCGAAACCAGAACGGGCTCAATCCAAAAAACTCCCCCAACCCACCACATACACCACCAAAAACCCGGTTCGTCCTTGATCGTCTTAATACCCTTTTGTTCTCTTCAACCATGTTTACACTCCTTGATGATACCTTGTGATTATGCCACCATGTCCCACATATAGGTGACGCGGGACTGACAAAGGACGGATTAAGCTCCGCTCTTGTCTCTAACTCCAACTACGTAATATCGAGCACATGGGTTGCACATATTAAAAAAAACACAGCCCCTCTGAGGGGGGCTGTGTGTATAGCTTATTTCAACCTCGCCGGTTTAATACTCCGGCATTGGAGGCATGGGTGGCGCTGACTCCTCGGGGATGTCCGTGATCAGTGCTTCGGTTGTGAGGATCATTGCCGCGATCGAAGCTGCATTTTCGAGCGCACCCTTGGTGACCTTTGCAGGGTCAATGATGCCTGTTTCCACCATGTCCACGAACTCTTCCTTGAGGACATCATATCCGATGTTCTTGTTTCCCGCCTCTTCCTGCTGGCGACGGACATTCTCAACGATAACTGCACCGTCTTTACCAGCATTCTCGGCGATACCTTCCATGGGAATTTCAAGCGCGTTGCGGACGATGTTGACACCGATCGTCTCATCATCATTCGCCCCTTTGACCTTCTTAAGCGTCTCCATGGCATTTATCAATGCGACGCCGCCACCGGGAACGATCCCTTCTTCAACTGCTGCTCGAGTGGCAGAGAGCGCATCTTCGACGCGATGCTTCTTCTCTTTTAGCTCGGTCTCGGTCGCAGCGCCAACACGAATAACTGCTACGCCGCCGGCAAGCTTGGCCAGCCGTTCTTGCAGTTTCTCTTTGTCGTAATCGCTCGTGGAGCGGTCGATCTCGACCTTGATCTCCTCGATACGACCCTTGATCCGGTCTGTCTCTCCAGCCCCTTCGATGATCGTGGTGTCATCCTTCGTCACGACGATCTTTCCAGCCTTACCAAGATCGTTCACGGTGACCGACTCGAGCTTACGACCGAGTTCCTCGGTAATGACCGTACCACCTGTCAGGATGGCAATATCCTGGAGCATCGCCTTCCGGCGATCACCAAAGCCGGGGGCTTTGACGGTTACGACATTCAACATGCCACGGAGTTTGTTCAAAACCAGCGTGGCCAGCGCCTCGCCATCGATGTCCTCTGCGATGACAATCAGATCACGCTTCCCGATCTGAACGAGTTTTTCAAGAATGGGAACGATGTCTGTCGCAGCAGATATCTTCTTATCGTGAATAAGCACATATGGTTCTTCGACGACGGCTTCCATATTCTCTGGGTCTGTGACGAAATACGGGGAAATATAACCGCGATCGAACTGCATACCCTCCACGTATTCGGTCTCAAACTCAAGACCCTTGGATTCTTCAACGGTTATGACGCCGTCTTTTCCGACCTTGTCCATCACTTCTGCGATCAGTTCGCCGATTTCTCGATCCTGCGCAGAAATGGCTGCTACCGCCGCGATTTCCTCTTTGGTCGTGACGTCGATGGACTGTTTTCCGATGGCTTCAGCAACGGTCTTCGCTGCTTCCTGGATGCCGCGCTTCAGCAGCATCGGGTTCGAACCTGCAGCAAGGCTCTTAAGACCATCCGTGACCATCGCATGTGCGAGCACAGTTGAAGTCGTGGTGCCGTCTCCGGCGATATCATTCGTCTTAGTCGCTGCTTCCTTCAGTAGTTGAGCTCCCATATTCTCAAATGGATCCTCGAGCTCGATTTCCTTGGCTACGGTCACACCATCGTGGGTGATCGTAGGTGATCCAAATTTTCGGTCCAGGGCGACATTGCGGCCTTTTGGACCGAGTGTCGTTCCAACGGCTTGGGACAAAACATCCACGCCTATCTTGAGTCGCCTTCTGGCATCTTCTCCAAATGCTATTTGCTTAGCTGACATTGCTTCTTCGCTCCTATGATTAGTCTAGTTAAATATTTGAGTTCTCTCGACCATTAAATTTCAATGATCGCAAGAATGTCGCTTTCGCGCAGAATTAGAAGTTTGTCCGCTTCGACCTTAATCTCGGTGCCGGCATACTTGGCAAAGAGAACGGTGTCTTTCACGGAAACCTCCATGGCGATATGTTTGCCCTCGTCATCGCGCGAGCCCGGTCCTATCGCGAGAACCTCACCCTTTTGGGGTTTCTCTTTCGCCGTCTCCGGCAGTACGATCCCGCTTGCCGTCACTTCCTCTTCTTCAAGCGGTTTGACCAGTAAGCGATCGCCTAGCGGTTTAATCTTCATCGACATGCTTTCCCTCCTACAGGTTTGGAATGATTAATTACGGTCTTCAACCAATTAGCACTCTCCAGTGCAGAGTGCTAACGACTTCGAAAGTTTACCTTCATTGAATGGTGATGTCAAGAGGCGGAGCTCACGTTGTGGGCGTGGAGGTCGGCTCGGGCGTAGGCAAAGTCGGAGCGCCAGGGCTGGTGCAGATAGCACGCCCTTCAGCGACAATGGCCGCCACGAGCGGTTCTCTTCCATATTTCACCATCAGGTTTATGAAGACGCGCTCCGCATCTTCACAAGCCGTGAGATGATCCTCATCACCGGCGTAGAAAGTAAGCGCCGAACCATATGTATAGTAATACTCCACGGTCTCATTGCTGAGGATCATGCCTGGAACCACCTGGCCAAGTTGGCTGGCAATCTCGCTCCCAGGCTCGCAGTTGTACACACCCAGCTCACACAACAAGTCGCCAGCTTCTTCTGCTGTGCACCCATCTAATGCGCATTTGAAAACAGGAATGGCGCTCTCATAGTTGCGTGCCTGAAAGTACACACTGCCCAGTCGAGCAT
>CBDVCG010000382.1:0-2974 GCA_965372425.1 uncultured Anaerolineales bacterium | reverse complement strand
GACGAATCGCTCGTAAGATGCGCGTGGGATCGTCGATAAAACTGATCGAATGGAGCACTCGAATCTTGCCTTCCTCAAGGTCTCTTCGCCCTCCCCAGTGGTCGAGCAATTGCCCAAAGTAAGGCCCATCCAACCGAATCGCGAGGGTATTAATGGTGAAATCCCTGCGATGGAGATCGAGTTTGATACTCCCGCGCTGAACTGAGGGCAGTGCACTCGGATGAGTGTAAAATTCCGTCCTCGCGGTGACAAAATCTAAAGTTTCGGGAAGATCATTTTGTGAAGTTAAATCCTGGCCGACCGCTTCACTTAGAGCTTCAGCCTGCGGATCAAGGTGCCATTTCGCAGTTCCGAACCTGCGGTGACTGCTGATTCTGCCGCCGAAGTGTGAGACCAAAGCCTCAGCTAATCCAATTGCATCTCCCTCGACGACGAGATCGAAGTCTACACTTGGCGCTCCCAGCAAGATATCACGGACGAACCCTCCCACAATATAAAGCGCATCACCCCGGTTTTCTGCCTCTGATGACACCAACTTGAGGAGGGAAAGTCTGGAAGGAGGAAGCGCTTTTTCGAGTCGATCCCTCAATTCATGCTCCGGAGTTCTGTCGATCTGGGCACCGATGGCATTGATCAGGTCCGTGCGGGTAACAATGCCCGTTATTCTCCCCTTCTCGGATTCTCGGACCGGAACCTGCCCCCACCCCGTCTCGATCATGACCTTCTGGAGATGCTGAATGGAATCGTCAGCGTATACTACGAGATCGCCAGAATCCATGATTTGAGAAATCGGCTGATTCCCCATGCCGTGTGACATCGCTCTATCTACCGCCCGTCTTGTGAGCAGTCCGAGAACCGCTTCATCCTGGACGATTGGATATCCCTCATGTCCAAACCGCTGCATGCGCTCGGCCGCGCTCTTTATCTTCTCTTCTGGGCTGAGCAATTGAGGATCGCGCGACATGATTTCATGAACTTTCTTCGCCGGTTCGATCTGTTCCGCAAGCAGATTCATAAGCTCTTCACATACGTCTTCGAGGTTTCTTTTCCTGATTAACGCAGCCGATGCCCGTGGATGCCCCCCTCCTCCGAATTCACCTGCAATTCTTCCTACATCGATGGATTCAGAGGTTGAGCGTGCAATGAGCTGGACGTTGCCATCAAGCGCAACAAGTACAAAGAGCCCATCGGGATCAAAAATATCTCGCAGTTTATGCGCCAAAGTCGATATTTCGTCACTCAACCCGGACGCCTCCGCGCAGGAAATCACGATCGAAACACCATGGAAATCATGTGATTCGGCGGACTCAATCAACTGCTCATAAAGGACCCTCTGTCCATTCGAGAGTGGATGATCGAGGAAATCGGCTGCGATCTGGAGGCTGGCGCCGCGTTCAAACAACCAGGTGCAAGCGCGCAAGTCGCGTACAGTCGTGCCCACATAAGATAGGGAGCCTGTATCTTCATAAATCCCCATAAGGAGTAGCGTCGCTGTTGAATAATCGATATCCAAACCTCGCTCTTGAATCTCCTCCGTAAGCAGCGTAGCTGTAGCGCCAACTTCCTCGATATGCGTCGACCAATGCGGACTGATCGAGTCAGTGATAGGATGATGGTCGATCACGTGTACATCGGTGTCCGAGCGCATCCCCTTAATGGAGGGTGACGTCTGGGTATCGACGATCGTCAGTCTCTCTATAGAACCTCTGGGGATGTCACCAAATTCAACGAGGTCGTAGTCGGAACCATAGAGCGTGAGGAATGCACGTACGTTCCTATTCATCCGTCGAGGCAGTAAGGCGACTCCTTGATGATCGAGGAATTTGACCCCGACAAGACTCGCGATCGCATCAAAGTCCGCCTGCTCATGTGTGCTAATCAAGTGCATTTTCAACGGCTATCCAATAAGGACATCTCCAGTTCGTACTCGTATCTCGACCGGATTATACAACGGTGCGAAAGGACGTATATCCATCGTGGGCTGTGGTTTTCCCTGTAAAGCGCGCTTCCCATACTCAAAATATACTTATGTAAAGTTTGACGGTTGTCCCCCATCCATTTTGCATGAAGATGAACGCTTGGAGGCGCCAGTTCACAATAGTCTTCTGCATAAGTGGGGTACTCTCGAAGCTTTTGGCTCATCACGGAGTCAGCATCTCAATGTCAGATGTGAGAAATCCATCAATGACAAGAAACATTCCTATGGCGAGGCCAAGTGGAACGGAATGTGGGGTCTCAGGAATAAACGATTTCGGCAGTGCAGGGTGGGATTCGAATAAGAAGATCTGTCCCCTGCTCGGTCAACGCTGATTTGAGGAGCGAGTTGATATCGCCAGAGAGATTTGATGTTCGAAGAAGATCGTACGGAAGATCAACCTGCTGAGACGTGGCAGATATGTTCATGACCAGCAAGGCTGCTCTATCCTTAAGAACTCGTCTAAATATCGCCACGCCGGCAGCCTCATCGACTGTAACAATCTGGAATTCTCCTCGGCGCAGCTGGGGGAGCTCCCTGCGGAGTGAGGCAAGATTCTTAACATGATCCCACAGCGTATGGTTCCATGTGTCTTTATTCCAGTGAAAGGCTCCTCGGTTATCCGGGTCTTCCCCGCCCTTCAAGCCAATCTCATCCCCGTAGTAAATCGCCGGAGCCCCTGGATAGAAGAACTGGAAAGTGAATGCGGTCAGGATCCGCTGCTCGTCTCCTTTGAGAGCCGTCGCAAGCCGATGCGTATCATGGGATCCCAGCGGGAGGTAATGTGCATATGTGTTCTCGGCTGGGTATGCGCCGAGCAATGTTTCGATGGCTTCAACAAATTTATTGAGATCACCACCCGGAGGCGTGAGCAGGTCGAGCAGTGCCTCTCGTAAAGGATAATTTATCAGTCCATCAAAAATATCAGGACCTACCCAATTAGGTTCTATCTCCCATATTTCTCCGACGAGGTACGCATCAGAATTTACGCTTTTTGCA
>CBDVCG010000381.1:0-2985 GCA_965372425.1 uncultured Anaerolineales bacterium | reverse complement strand
CGTTCCGTGGTTTTGGCGGACCTCAGGGCGCGTTTGTTGCTGAGAGCCAGATGAACAAGCTGGCTGAAGAACTTGGCATGGATCCAGTTGAAATCCGGGCTCGAAATATTTTGAAAGAGGGCGATTTGCTCTCAGTAGGATCTCCGCTTCCTGAGGGTGTTTCAATCGATCAGGTTCTCACGGGTGCTGCCGAGGAAGGCGGGTGGGAGCTTTCCGGTGAGGGTTGGAGGCGGTCGACTGGTCCCGAAGAACCCGAAGAGCATCAACTCAGGCGGGGAATCGGTGTGGCATGTGGATATAAAAACGTAGGTTTCTCCTTTGGAGCGCCGGAGCAATGCTGGGCCGAAGTGGAACTCCACGGAGAGGATAAAATCGAAGAAGTCGTACTGCACCATGCTGGAGCGGATATGGGGCAGGGCGCTCACACGGTCATGGCACAGATGGCCGCGGATGCTGTCGGTGTCGAGCTGGAAAAGGTTCATCTGGTCGCCTCGGATACTGCCACATCGGAAAATTCCGGATCGGCATCAGCTTCACGGCTGACTTTTATGTCTGGAAACTCGATAAGAGGCGCCGCAGAGGCGGCGCTGGAGAAATGGCGGAATGAAGAGCGACCCGCAATTGCTGCGTTCACCTACCATGCGCCCCCTACGACACCTTTGGATCCCGAAACCGGTGAATCGGATCCCAATTTCGCCTATGGATATGTTGCACAAGTTGCCGAGGTGGAAGTGGATACGGAAACGGGGGTGGTGCGGATATTGGAGATCATCTCGGCAAACGATGTCGGACGAGCGCTCAACCCCATTCAGATAGAGGGACAGATCGAGGGCGCGGTCGTTCAAGCCGCAGGTTACGTATTGATTGAAGATTTTCAGAACCATGGCGGCTACGTTCAAACCGACCTTCTATCCACCTACCTCATTCCGACGGTCCTTGATGTTCCGACCAAGGTAAGATCCGTCATCGTTGAACATCCCGATCCGATCGGTCCGTGGGGGGCACGCGGGATGGCGGAGATGCCCTATATTCCGCTCGCCCCAGCCGTGACGGCGGCTGTGCATGATGCCATCGGTATTTGGTTTGATGAATTTCCGCTGACCCCGGAGAGGGTATATCAGAAATTAAAACCCTCTCTCAAACCATGAATCGTGCTGTCCCCCTCGTCCTGATCCGGGGAGGGGGTGACCTCGCTACCGGTGTCGCTGTTCGCCTTCACCGCTGTGGTATCCACGTCGTCATCACAGAAATTGAAAAACCACTCGCCGTCCGCCGACTGGTCGCTTTCGCTCAGGCTGTGTATGCATCCGAGTGTCTGGTGGAGGACGTCCGTGCCAGGCTGGCAGCGAATCCCTCTGAAGTAAATAGCATCCTGGAAGACGGGGATGTCCCCGTGATGATTGACCCTCCCGCGGATTGCCGTAGCGAACTGGATCCATCGGTGCTTGTGGATGCACGCATGCGCAAAGCAGCTCCCGAGATCGGGTTGGACGCTGCTGAATTTGTCATTGGCTTGGGACCGGGGTTCAGGGTTGGGCGGGATTGTCATGCCGTGGTCGAAACCAACCGCGGTCACGACATGGGTCGGGTGATATGGGAGGGGAGCGCGGAGGCTGATACTTCGATTCCAGAATCCGTCCCCGGATATAGTGTCGATCGTGTCATCAGGTCCCCTGCTGATGGCATGCTCATGGACGGCAACCCGCTGGCGAGCCTCGTGGAGGAGGGTGATGAAATCGCCCGGGTGGGGGATACGACCCTCATCGCACCCTTTCGTGGCATTCTGCGTGGTCTTCTGCACGACGGTGTTTCAGTACACGCAGGCATGAAAGTTGGAGACCTCGATCCGCGCATGGAGCGTACTTATGCCACACGGATTTCCGATAAGGCGCTCGCCGTCGCAGGGGGCGTCCTGGAAGCGATATTGTCTCAAGAGGAAATACGGAAGACGCTGAGGTAAGATTTTGAGACTCACGGATGCGCTCCGCATTCGACCTGGAACAGTTATGGCTTTGACTGGCGCGGGTGGAAAGTCAACCGCCATGGGTCTTATTGCGCGTGAGCTTAAAGGAGGTACCCCCCTCCTACTGACGACCACAACTAAATTGGGATTAGAACAATCCGATCTTGCTGAGACCCACATCGTCCTTGAGGGGGGTGAGTTAGATTTGGAGCTTGATTCTGTCTTGGGGGAAGGGGCCTCAGTCTTAGTCACGGGTCCACGGGGGGATGATGGGTTGAAGTGGTCCGGGATATCGTTAGATTTGCTCAGCAAACTTATCGTTCGATGCAAGGATTTTAACGCCGTGACGATCGTCGAAGCCGATGGTTCTCGGGGACGATCCCTTAAATTTCCAGCTGAACATGAGCCGGTTGTTCCGCAGGAGACCGACCTCGTCGTCCCCGTAGTTGGGCTCGATGTGATTGGGAAGAATCTTGAAGAGGGCAATGTGCATCGGTCTGAGCTCTTCAGCGAACAGCTTGGCGTCGACATCGGCAAGTCTATAACGGTAGATCACATTATCCAGCTTTTTTCCGACACAAGAGGGGGTTTGAAAGGGGTCACTCCCGGCATTGATGTACGGGTTCTCTTGAATAAGGCAGATTCGGAACTTGAGCTGCGCCATGGAAGAGAAATCGCGGATGGTCTTATCCAGAAGGAAGCCATTCGTTCCGTATGTTTAGGTTCAATGCTTTCCAGCGACCCTATCCTCGAAAGTACTTCTCGGGTAGCGGCCGTGATCCTCGCAGCGGGGGGTTCAACCAGGATGGGTGGGGCGAAGGTGACCCTCGAATGGGAGGGAATACCGATGATCACCCGGGCGGTTGGAGCAGCAAGAGGTGCCGGGTTATGGCCGATCACGGTTGTGATTGGAGCATACGGCGAGCTTGTCCGAGAGGCGCTGCGAGGGGAGCAGGTGGAGATTGTGGTGAATGAAGCCTGGGAAGAAGGGCAGAGTTCATCCGTAAAGGTCGGTCTGGATG
>CBDVCG010000380.1:0-2992 GCA_965372425.1 uncultured Anaerolineales bacterium | reverse complement strand
CATCGAGGAGCAGCAGGCTTCCTTCCTCTGCCCCTGTGAGCTGTACGGCCGCTTCAACGACCGTAGTAAGCACCTCGTCCAAGTCGAGCATGACCGTGACCGACCGACCGATCTGTGCCAGCGTTTCTAATTCCAGGACCCGTCGTTCGAGATCTTCCCCCGTCTCTATGGCTTCACCCTCTGCCCGCACCATTTCTTTCCAGCGCTGGCTGCTGCTGAGCACGCGCCCGACGGCAGCGAGGAGTTGCTCAGCCTTGAATGGTTTGGTGATATAGTCCGAAGCGCCACTTCGCAATGCTTCGATCGCCAAATCTTCCGAGCCTTCGCCCGTGATGAGAATTACAGGGATGTGAGGTTTTTCCGTGTGCAGTCGGCGGATCAACTCTATACCCGTGAGGCTCGGCATGAGGTGGTCCGTAATGATTACATCTGGTTCCAATTCATGTGCAAGACTTAGTGCAGACATCCCATCTCCAACCGATCGGACTATGTATCCGGCGGGATTAAGGATGGTCTCCTCTATCGCCTGGCGCATTTCTGGATTGTCATCAGCGACCAGAATCAATTCTTTACTCATATCTCACTATTACCGCGTAAGGTGTGGAATCTTTCAAGAGGGTACTCGGTACCTCTTTGTTCCTTGAATTCGAGTGCAGGGTTTGCTGCAATGCAGTTACTCAGGCTCTCCTGCGTCGATCTCTGATAATTGTTTCAGTAAAGTTTCAAGATCACCCTTAATGGTGTTCAGGCCTTTCTTCATCTTGCCAGAACGGCTTTGTTCAATCAATTTCCCTGTCTCTCCCAGCGCCGCTCGGAGTGCTCGATCCAGCGACTCAAGCCATTCAGAATCAACATAAATTCTGCCGCTCGATTTTTCAAACTCTTGCTCCAACCGCGTCGCACGCTCCTCCAGTGCTTGGAAAAGTCGTGCGTTTACAAGTGAGATTGAGGCATAATCCGTAATCGCCTCGAGCATGACCTGCTCTCGTTCGGTAAATGGGATCGCCTGTTTTCTGGCCACTCCGATGACCCCAAAGGGACGTTCTTTTGCTTTGATGGGAGCGATGAGTGCAGCCTGTCCAAACTCGGACAATTTAAATTTAGACAAACCCTCCCCATGGATTGCCAGCGCTTCTCCTGACAGCAGGACCAGTGAACTCACACCGTCATCCCAATTCTGGTGAAGTTTTTTCGCCTCCAGCGGAGGAAGGTTTCGTTCCGCGCGCAGCACAAGCTC
The DNA here is from genome assembly GCA_965372425.1 of uncultured Anaerolineales bacterium. GTDB lineage: Bacteria > Chloroflexota > Anaerolineae > Anaerolineales > E44-bin32 > E44-bin32. The sequence goes on along the minus strand of CBDVCG010000380.1, from coordinate 1,755 downwards.
GTCCGAAGATTCCTTCTTCAGCACGACCCAACACAAATCCGCCGAAGTCACGAACAAACACCCCTCCATCAGCTTTGAAAAAAGCTGACCTTGGTGTGTCGTAGAGGTCACGGTCTTCCCTAATCCGAAAAGTGTGGTTAACTCTCGGACCCGGCGCTCCAGCATGCGATTGCTCTCAGCGAGCTGTTCCGTCAGACGCTCATGCTCATGACGGAGACGAATGTCATTGATCACGCGCTCTACTGCAGCTACAACCTCGGTTTCGCGGAGAGGTTTTACGAGGTAATCCCGTGCGCCCAGACGGAAGGCCTGGATGGCATCTGCCTCCATACCCTCCGGTGCGGTGACAAGCATGGGCACTTCGGTACCTTGGGATCGGAGCGCCACCAATAAGTCTTTCCCACTTAATCCAGGTAAAGTGAGGCTGGCGATGATCAAATCCGGTCCAAAGTTAACTGCCCCTCGAATTGCGGATCCGGCATCCTCGGCAACCTCGACCTCGTATCCCAGCGGTTCGAGGACCTCTCGCGTCAACAAATCGAGTACATAGGGATCTTCATCGACTACAAGCACGCGTTCGGGAATCTTCTCTTCCATTGTGGAGTTATGATAGCACGGAAATCAGGGTGAAAATTGGAAAGTCGAGCCAGATGGGTTCCCGACGCACACCTGTAAGAAACACATTAGACTTATTCGTATTATCTTGACTAGTTTTCCCCCTCCCACTTACAATCAAAGTGAAAGTGAGCAACTATGGATTACAAAGATTATTACAAGATTCTCGGCGTTGAGCGAAACGCAAGCCAACCCGATATCAAGCGCGCCTATCGTAAACTCGCACTCAAATACCATCCGGATAAGAACCCCGACGACGAGAGCGCAGAGAGCCGCTTTAAAGAAATCAATGAGGCTTACGAGGTTATTGGAGATCCCGCCAAACGCGCGAAGTTTGATCAGCTAGGGTCGTCTTACCGCAATTGGGAACGCAAAGGACATCCGGGGGGTTTTGACTGGTCTCAATGGACTGCCGGGGCGCCAGGCGGCGCTCGGGTCGAAGTTGGTGACATCGGAGATATGTTTGGTGGTTTTTCCGATTTCTTCAATTCGATATTCGGTGGGGTGGGCGCGCAGCCACAAGGCTTCTCGCAACAGATGCGATCTAGAGGACGTGACGTAGAAAAGTCCGTATCTATCACCCTGATTGAAGCCCTAAGGGGAACGACGCGAAGCTACCGCCGCAATGGGGGAAAGATTGAAGTTACTATCCCGCCCGGTGCGAAGACAGGTACGAAAGTTCGTATCAGCGGGAAAGGTCAGGAGGGTCGTGGAGGTCCAGGTGATCTATACCTGGTAGTGAAAGTCGAGCCAGACCCTCGATTTGAGCGAAAAGGTGAAGATTTATATACTGATCTAGAAGTCGATCTCTATACCGCAGTGCTTGGAGGGGAGGTTACCGTCCCCACACTCACGGGTGAGGTAATATTAACTATCACACCAGGGAGTCAGCCCGGACATGTGTACCGCCTCAAGGAGCGCGGAATGCCGAATCTGAAGCAGAAAGATCGGTATGGAGATCTTTACGTAAAGCTCGACATCACACTCCCAGACAAACTTTCCAAGAAAGAAAAACAACTCTTTAACGAGCTCGCTAATTTGAAATAATCGTAAGACATGGCAGGCTTGTTTAACCTGCTAGCAAATCGTGAGGGTACAGATTGTGAAAATTTCGCTGATCCTGATTGTCGCTTCTCTGGT
>CBDVCG010000379.1:0-2993 GCA_965372425.1 uncultured Anaerolineales bacterium | reverse complement strand
TCCAAGGAACTAACTATGGTGCCATCAAAACTCAACCTCCGTCTTTTAGGATTGGCGCTGCCCGCATTCTTCCTCCTGAACGCATGCGCAGGGGGCGCGGGGACGGCCGAACCCATACCAGAGGAGATCGTTCCAACACGCACAGCCAAGTCGACGATTCCCGTAGACGATCCTACACCCGACCCCACCGCCACCTCTGCGCCTACAGTAGCTCCCCCAACACCTACCCCGGAGCCAATTCGCATGGGGAATATCGATGCGCTAAGCCCCTCCCTGCAGCTTACCGGCCATGATGCCGAAGTCACCTCGGTGGACTTCTCTTCAGATGGAGAACTTCTCGCGTCCGGGTCGGTCGATGGAACCGTGATCATCTGGGACCTCACCGATGGAAGCATCGTGCATAGACTGAGCGGGCACACGGACACGGTAAACGATGTCGCTTTTTCTCCCGATGGAAACCTTCTGCTCTCCGGTTCGAACGACATGACGGCGCGTCTCTGGAATGTCGCAGACGGCTCAGAACTCAAGGTGCTTAAAAGCAGATTGCTCGGCAGGGTTCTCCATGTATCCTTCTCCCCCACGGGTTTGTTGGCTTCCTTCGGTGGCCACAAATGCGCGGTCGAAATGCGCCGCATGCCCTCGGGTGTGTTGTACCGCTCGCTCCCTCAACCAAGATGCGTCCTAAGAGATGGCACAGTCGAGACCTGGGGCGTGGACTTTAACTCGACCGGAGAGCAAATAGCCACTGGAGAAGGCCGCCCATGCTGTGGCGGGTCTGTCCAGCTCTGGGATGTGAATGATTTTGTACTGTCTCAATTGGTCGAGGGGTACAACCTCAAGGTGCGTGACCTCGAGATCGCCCCCGATGATAGGACCGCCGCAGTGGCTTTACTGCAAAGCCCCGTTTTCTGGCATGTCGAGTTGGATGATGGAACCTTGCTCCAGACATTTGAAGGACATAATTTCCGGGTAAACAGCGTTGCGTTCTCGAAGGATGGGGAGATGATCGCCTCCGGCTCGCGTGATACAAACATTATCGCTTGGGCGGTTGAGGATGGGACCCAGATCCGCGTCCTTTCGGATCACACAGATGCCGTGAACGATGTCACCTTCTCCGATGATGGGTCGCTGATGGCTTCGGCGTCCGATGATCTGTCCATCATCGTATGGTCACTCTCTCAACAGTAGTGGAGTAACCACAAAGTCAACGACATCAATAAGAAGCACGTGCGATCAAGATAGCTGCACGTGCTTCCGCTTAATAGTCCATCACGACTGCAATCGCATATATCATCCCCCCGTCAGCTACACCCGTTTTTCCACAATCGACTCGGGTTTCAGCTTTTTAAATCTACACAATTTCCACACAACCTCCTAACAAGTCCTTTATGGAACTTTTTTACACTTTCCTTGTAACGACCATAGAAATACGGAGCAAGAGCATGATTCTCAAGATCAAGGATTTTTTATACGCGCATAAAAGAGCAGCTCTCATCGTGCTGTTCGGAATCCTCGTCGTGATTAGCGTCGGGGGCTTCGCTTACTACAACTCAGCCCAATCCGCTTCTCAGGATTCGGGCGAACCGAAGATCCAGACAGCAACCGTGCGCCAGGGAGATCTGATCCTGCTGGCAAGCGGAACCGGCACGTTGGTGGCCTACGACGATATGGATTTGGGATTCGGCACCAGCGGAATTATTGAAGAACTCCTCGTTCAGGTTGGTGATGAAGTCTCCGAGGGCGATGTGCTCGCCGTTCAAGGCAATCGTGAGGATCTGGAATCCTCGGTCGCTTCTACAAAGCTCGCTGTGCTGAACGCTCAAGAAGCGCTTGATGAGATTTATGAAAACGCGAATGCAGTCACGGCGCAAGCAATGCTCGATCTGGCCAACGCGCAGGATGAATTGAAGAGCGCCGAATACACCATGATTGTGCGGCAAGAAGGAAACCGTGCCAGTGAAGCCATGCTCGATGCAGCGAAGGCAGAACTGACACTTGCTAAAGCGGCTCTCGCGAAGGCGAAATCCGATTATTCAAAGACCTCCGGGTCGGCTTCTGAAGATGCGGGCAAAGCTTCGGCGTTAGCCAAAGTTGCGAGCGCACAACTGAGGTATGACAGCGCCGCCCGCAATTGGAACTGGTACACAGGCTCTCCGAGCGAAATCGAACAAGCCCAGCTTGAAGGCGATGTAGCGCTTACCGAGGCAAGGGTTGCCGAGGCCGAACGTACGTTCGAGCTTGTCGCAGACGGTCCGAACCTGAAGGAAATTGAGAAAGCCGAGCTTCAGCTCGCTAACGCAAGCGCCAACCTGGCGGTTGCGGAAAGAAATCTCGATGAATCGGTAATCGTTGCCCCGTTTGAAGGCAGGATCCTTTTCATCAAGAGCAACGTTGGCGACAAGGTTTCCAGCCCCTTTATCACAATCGTGGACATGAGCCAAAGCTACCTAGAAGTCTTCATCGATGAAACCGATCTCGACATGATTAACAAGGACTATGCAGTCGAAGTGGTCTTCGACGCCCTTCCGGATATCGTCTTCGAGGGGATCGTCGTGCAAGTTGATCCAAGTCTGTATTCCGCGGGAAACGTAACCACTGTTCGCGGTTTGGTGGAGTTATTCGATTCAACTGCATATGACAACGGCAACCTGCTCATCGGGATGAACGCTGCAGTCGATGTCATCGCGGGTAGAGCGGAGGATGCGCTGCTCGTACCGGTGGAAGCGCTGAGAGAGCTCTCACCAGACGAATATGCTGTCTTTGTGATGGGCAGCGATGGGGAGCTAACGCTTCGACCGGTGGAAGTCGGTTTAGGCGACATCAGCTTCGCCGAAATCCTCTCCGGATTGGAGCCGGGTGATGTTGTCACAACGGGCATCGTGGAGACTGAATGATGAAGCATGAACCACTTATTCAAGTAGAGGACGTTCGTAAAGTTTATGGGGTGGGTGAAATTCAGGTGGCGGCCCTCGACGGAGTAAGCCTCGAAATCG
>CBDVCG010000378.1:0-2996 GCA_965372425.1 uncultured Anaerolineales bacterium | reverse complement strand
AGGGGAGGCCCATTGCGGTTACTTGGTGACCGCTTTGCTTCACGGGGATCGTGTATTCCCGAGAGGTAAATGGCGAGATCCTCGACTTCGGGGTGAGCGGGAAGTTGATCATGAATGTCCTGGTGATGTACGATCGTCAGACTGACACGCTCTGGAGCCAGTTGATAGGAGAAGCCGTCGAGGGGGAACTGGCAGGGACCAAATTGGAATACCTACCGTCCTGGATGACGACATGGTTGGATTGGAAGACCAGATACCCTGATACAGTCGCACTGGAGAAAGGATATTCTGGTCAGGTGGATCCCTACACGGGGTATTATCTCTCTGAGGAGGCCGGTGTCATTGGAGAGGAACACGTCGATGATCGCCTCGCCCGAAAACAGTGGATTGTTGGTGTGAGTCTTGGGGACACAGCAGTTGCCTACCCTTTTCTTGCGTTGAACAAAGAATCTATAGTGATGGATACGATTGGCGGGACGCCGGTTCTAGTCGTATTTGATAAAAACACGGCGAATTCAGCTGTGTTTGATCGCACCACGAGCGAGGGTGTGCTTACATTTGAAATCGTAGAGGGCGTGACGCTTGTCGATCGAGAGACGGGATCAACATGGGATGGTCTGACGGGCGAAGCGATCGAGGGTGGCTTGAAGGGCGAGACCCTTCGTCGGTTGAAGAGTACGAGTTCTTTCTGGTTCGGTTGGAAAGATTTCTATCCCGATACAAAGGTTTATGGCGAACAGGTAGAGGCTGAATAAAATTTACTCGCATTAATTTGACAAGGATCAGAAAATTCAACGTTGGCGTTTGTAGGTATAACGATTAATGAACCATGCACCGATGAGCATGAAGGGCAGGATGATCAATCCAGCCTCAGGTCCAAAGGGCCCCCCAGTAATGAGGTCCGGACCTGTAACCGTATGATGGATAAGGCCAAACGATTCGGTCCCACTGACTGCAAATCCGAATACAGTGCCTTCAAAAAAGTTCCACCCTATGTGAAGCCCGATTGAAAGCCAGAGTTGCCCTGTGCGGAGCCAACCGTAGGCGAGGAAATATCCAGCAGCGAGCAGACCCAGCGTGGAAATCGGGCTCGAATGAGGATTTTCCAGATGCAGGAGTGCGAACATGCCGGAGGACAGGAATAGAGCCAGGGGGAGATTGAGACCCTCGATCAAATTCTGCAATTGATATCCTCGACTCAAAATCTCCTCACTGAACCCCACAAGAATAAATGCCGCCAGACTTCCGAGTGTCCCCACGACCACAGTTGAAAGCGGTTGATTTTCCCAGGCCCAACGATCGAACGTAGTCCAACCCAATGCAATAAATATGACGAAAATCCCTCCCATGAGGATGGCGGTTAACAGGATCCCGAAGAGAAGATCTTTGAAAGCGTAGGGATTTCGCTGAAGACCTAGGGAGGGAAGATCGCGGTGATCGAAGAATCGACGGGCGAACCATGTAGAGAGGAGAACTGCAATGAATGTGGCCAGCGATAACAGAAACGGGGAATCAACAAGATTCTGTCCCACTAAGATGGATAGGGTGAATAGCACACCGGTGACTACAAGCAGAACCGTCAGAAATAGGATGGTATGGAAAAGCAATCTCCAACCTGAGCGTAACCTCACCTCCTCTTTAGATGTGAATACTCGTGCGATCAATGACCTGGAAGCTGATGGTTCTGACATACGTGCGGTTCCTCGTACCGTTGACCTGAGAATTAATATTCCGGATTTAGTTTCAGCTTGGTTGGTGGTGGGATTACGGGTGATTATGTCCCGAGCGTATCGTAGAGAACTGAAGAGAGCTTCTGTTTGAGATTATTGAAGGAGTAATGATATAGACCGAGGGCATAGTTGTGTGCCACTATACGGGTTGCTTCCGCGGGGTTATTCAAGATCTCCTTTGCCTGCCTCACTGTCGATTCTTCGATAAAGTCGTCAAACCCGATGACCTCGAACCCTTTCGGTTGGATGTCGGTTTTAAAGATCTCATATGTGCTGATGACGATCGGCTTTTGATAGTACAGCGTTTCCAAAAAGGCATTGCCAAAACCTTCGATCGTGGATGGATAGGTTACCAGGTCGGCTTCCTGATACGCATCGGCGAGTGAGAAAATGGGCTTGCCGTCCGCGAACTCTCCTCGATAGTGATTGACTTTATCTGAGCCGAAAATGACCTTGACCCCCAATATCTGAGCATAATCTTTCAATCTCTGTTCGTAGGCGGAACCCTCATCGCCCGACTTATGCGTGATGACCAGGACCGCATCTGAGTTCACACGGTGCGCCAGCTCAATCGCAAGTTCAATCCGTTTACGCGGGACGATCCGCGTCGGTTGGAGGAGGAATATCTGATCTGGTTTAATTCCCAGCGCCTCACGAAGCTGGCTTGTGTAAGCATCTTTTGGGGGAGGTGGATTGTCGAAGTCCATGACGTTGGGAATGAGAGTCGAACTCTCTCCGGTTCTGAGGGCCATCTGTCGCGCAGCAAAAGAATTAATGACGACATGACGAATGGAGGGAAGTGTGGGCGGGAAAGCGGCTCGCAGATAGTCTCCGGCAGCAGTCACAGCGTAACGAGATCGCTCCCAGGAGAAGTCATGATGATGTGCAATGGTAGGAATGTGGGTCTCGGCAATCAATTCTGTGAGAGCCAGCCCGAGTGGGATATTCATGGGGATGGATAAGGCATTCTCGACAATGATGACGTCGATATCAAAGGTCTCAATGAACTGATAGAGGTGCTGTTTAAGATGGAACCGGAATGCCTGGATCCTACCCGTTGTCTCGGAGGATCTCTGGTAGTCATCGAAGAGATCCTCATTGATCCTGACGATATCGGGATGTGTAAAGTGCGCTTCTGGGATGACCATCACGCGATCCTCGGGTCGATCACATTCGCCGGAGAAATAGAAACAATCGTGACCCATATCGGTGAGAATTTGAGCCCATTTTTCGGTTTCAAGTGAGACGCCATCCGTACCTGCAAAT
>CBDVCG010000377.1:0-2996 GCA_965372425.1 uncultured Anaerolineales bacterium | reverse complement strand
TCGATATCCGATTCCACGCCGGTGAGGTCCTCGTTGACGACAACGCCGTGAGACGCGTCCGCGGTGATCCAGCGACCTGCGACCAGCAGTGGATCGATGGTCTGAGCGTCTGCAGGCAAACCCACGATCTCTAATTCCTCGCTTTCCCGATCACCACTGTATTGGATCGTAGCCGTGTCCAGCGACCAGCTCTCGACGACTTCTACACCTGGTATCCGGCGTGCTTCGCGCTCTACGGTGTTGCGCATCGAGCCGCGCGGCACGGTCATGGCTGCATCGAAATTGAGGTATCGGGCGACTTCGTCGATCTGGGATGAAAGCGAGGCGCGCGTGCTGAACACACCGATGAACATCGCTCCCGCGAGCGTAAGTGTCACGAGTGTGAAGGCCAGGCGAGCTTTGTTGCGGAAGGTATTCCGCAGCGCAAGCAGCACCGGTGGGGTCAGATGGCGGACTCGCATCAGCAATCGATCCAACAAGCCCTTGGTGCCTTCCCCGCTGATCCCGTATTGATAGATGGCATCGTACACGGAGATCTTCGTCCCCGAGAGCACTGGGAACATGGCTACGCCGAGAGGGAGTAATAGGCCGAGGACCACCTGCAATGCCAGGACCTGGAGCGGAATATCGACGGCACGGATGTCGAAGTTGGCGAAAGCAGCCGCAAAATTAGCCAGCCAGGCGGCACCGATCCATCCTAATGGGATTGCGAGCAGCAAACCTAATACAGTAAAGATGAAGACATTGAACAAGTACATGCCCACGATTTGGCGGCGCACCGCCCCGATCGAACGCATGATGCCAATTTGTTTGACTTGCTGCACGATGATGGCCGAGATCGTGTTCACGACCAGCCCGCTGCTCAGCAATATCGCCATGATGCCCATAATCTGGAAAATGAGCAGCAGTCCGTTGATTTGATCTTCTGCCCAATGCCGGCCGGGATCAGACCCGATCCCCGGAATCTCTGTCCGGTAGGTGAAATACCCTGCGGGTTGGAGAACCTGCTCCTTGACACGCTCGCCGACATTCAGCACATGATCCCGATCGGTCTTCATGTCCGATACGATGATGTCCAGTCTGTTATAGGTCGTCGGATCCCCCATCCACCTCAGCGTCCCCATCGTCACGAACGCCGTCGCCTCACCGAGCAGCTCATAGGGCATCACGTAAAGATCGTGCACGATGCCGACGATCTCCAGTTCGAATTCGCGGTCCACATCGTTCTTGATGTTAAGCGTATTGCCCACAGCCAGCCCCAGCGCCTCTGCGGATTGTCGTTCGATGACGACCTCCCGCACCGAGAGCGACATACGTCCTTGCTCAAGCGTGGGCACGTTGATTGCGACGTCTTCGAGATCCGGGAACGCATTCAGTGTGATGTCCTCCCACGTCCCATCCCCATTCAGAAAGGAGGCGCTCTTCACCCGTCTCGGCTGGGTAGTTTCGACCTCGCGCATATTTTCAACAGCCTGCGCCACATTTTTTCGGAACGGGGAGATGTACATGTTCAAGCTTGCCGGGCTGCCATTTTCGAAGGCACCAAAGAGATCACGCTGTATGTAGATGGCGGCAGTGTTGATCATCCCCACCGTTGCCACGCCGATAGCGAGCGATAGCACGACGAGGACAGTACGGGATTTGTTCTCCCACATCTCCTTGAACACCTTCATCCACCGCGTCGGGATGTGCACTTAGATCCACTCCCCCTTCTGCACAGCACCATTCGTCCTAACCGAGAGGATGCAGCCGTCCGAGATTTCGACGATCTTCGTCGCGCGGCGGGCGACTTCCTCGTCATGCGTCGCCACGATGACCGTCTTCCCATTCTCGACGAGCTTCGAGAAGATGTCGAGCACACCGGTCGCCGTCTTGGAATCGAGGTTGCCCGTCGGTTCATCGGCGACGATTACCTCCGGGTCATTCGCCATGGCGCGGGCGATGGCCACGCGCTGCTGCTGCCCGCCCGAAATCTTCGAGGGCGTCTTATGGGCGTGTTCGGCGATGCCGACTGCATCGAGGAGCTCGATCGCGCGCGAGGCTTGCTCCCCAATCGGGAACGTGCTGCAGAAGTCCATCGGCAGCGTGATGTTTTCGATCAATGTCAGAGAGGGGATGAGTTGAAAGAATTGGAAGACGATGCCCATGTTCTCCCCGCGCCAGCGGGAGAGCTCATCGGCCTGCATCGTGTGTAGCGGAGCGCCGTTCACCGTCACCTCGCCTGAAGTGGGCTCATCGATCCCCGTGATCATGTTGATAAGCGTCGATTTACCCGCGCCAGACTTGCCGTACAGCGCGACGAACTCGCCTTTCTCGATCTCGAGCTGGATGTCCTGCAGCGCTTCGAATTCACCGGCGGCGGTGTGGTAGACCTTCACCAGGTCTCGCACCTCGATCAGGTTCCCGTTTGAGGATGTGGCTGTGATGCCCTTCATCGATGCCTCTATGTATAAAACACGCCGCCGTGCACACTCGCAGGCCGCGGAAGTTACCCGTAAAAGCGGGGGCAGCATGCGCGCCGCGCATCCTGCCTCAACCGCGTGATGCTACCATAGAATACCGCAGGCTAGTGTTAATGTTTCATTACAGTTGACTTACGTTTGATGATGAAAATTGAGGGTTAAAGTTGACTCTATCTTGATTCAGATGGATACTAATAACGGTGCTCACTACGGGGCTACTGTTTGAGCGCCTTTTGCCCCCGGCTTGATCCCCTCAGGTCGGGGGTTCTTGTCCCAATAGAACGATATCTCATAAATAGTATCCGATGGCAACAAATTCTATTACTATCATTTCGATGGCTTGGGTTCTGTAGTTGCTCTTTCTGATCAGGGTGGTAATGTTGTCGAAACTTACAGTTATGATGTATTCGGCGAGCCGAACATTTATAGCCCGAGTCACGAGCCACGGGAGACGAGCGACGTCAACAATCCTTACATGTTTACCGGCAGAAGATACGATGACGACAAACTCATCGCTGCCGTCAACAACGAATG
>CBDVCG010000376.1:0-2997 GCA_965372425.1 uncultured Anaerolineales bacterium | reverse complement strand
CGGCGGGACCTCTACATTCCAACCCTCATCGTCAAATACCGGGATGATCGGGAAAAATTCTTGAAGGACAAGAAGATCTTCAAAATGACCGAACAGACCATAATTCCCACCCATTTCCTCGGGGATGATGGTTTCAAAATCCATTTCTAAAATGAAGCTTTCGCCTGGATCCAATGGCGTCGATAGAGGGATGCGTACGGCGCTATCGGATAGTTCTGATGTGGTTTCCACGCGTTCACCGTCGAGCAGGATATTCGAAATCGATAACTCTCCCGCCATGATGTTCGGAAACAGACGGAGATAAAGCTCCTCCAATGAGGTTTCCTCGTTGTTCGTGTATCGGACCTCCAATTGTCCGGTGAGCGAATTTAAATCGTCAGCTATTTCCACATCAATGTGGTAATCGCTCATCCCCTCTGAATCCGAAAGTATTTTTTGTTCCGAGGGGATGAGGTTTGTTCGAAAGATGGTGCGATTTTCCCACTCGAGATCGAATGGATCTCGTGCGTTCGTGGCCTGACCCTTTGAATCCGTTGATTCTAAGTTCTGATCTGAAATAGAAAGAACCTGGCAGCCGGCAACCACGAGAAGAAGAGCCATGCTTGGAATGAAGAATTTTCGTTTCATAACCCCTCTTGATTCCATTACTCCAACCACCCTTAAATTGTTCACAATCCTGGATCCGATCCGAAATTCACCGATCCAACCTTTTTGACATGCCTTGCTTGTGGTGTACTAGATTTGAATCCTGGATCTGAGGAAGGAGACCCTCATGAGCAATTTCCTGTTGATGCATCATTACCGAGGGTGGAGGATGTAAGCGACCATCCCTTCTAGTGAGCCGATCCGGCGGGAGTGTACATTTCACCTGCTTTGATAGGAAAGTCTAGATGGTTTTCCTGGGGTGGGAGTGGACAGGTCGCGAATTCTGTAAACGCACAGGGGGGATTGTAGGCACGATTGAAATCGAGTGTGACCGCACGACCCATAATCTCCTCACTGACCAGGAACCGTCCGGCAGGATAGGTCGTGGCGCCGGAGGTTGAATCTTTGAAGATGATGAACAACCGATTATCCGCGGCTTCCATGGCTTCAAGCTTGCCTTCATTAGCACGGAGGGCAAATGTGACGGTTCCGAGGCTTTGGACTTCCTCCTGTTCTCCCTGGATGTTGGGAATAATGACGGTCCTCCCCGCGGCGTGCTCCTTGAATTCGGCTTGAACCCGGAATTCCGGATCCACAGGGAACCAACTTCTGCCCGGGAAGGTACGACGTTCAACACGGCTGTTATCCCAGATTCTCAATCCAGTGAGTCCTCCGCGCTCGATAACCACCATCCTCAAAGAACCAATCTCCAGATAACTCGGATCATCCGATGTGTCCGGGGCGAGGAGGCTGTGTCGAATGCGCTGTCCATTCAGGGTGATCGCGCAATCGCCTTCTTTGGAAAAAGTGGTTTTTCCTGCCGAGTGTTCAACAGTCCCCATGAAGGCAGGCGCAGAATCTTCCGGCAGCAGGATGTCATTCGTCGGATCACTGCCGAGTCTAGTGACTCTCTCTTCAAGCCAGGCCAAGCCATACAGCGCAAGCCAGTTGTTTTTGGCGCGCAAATTGGCGTCCATACCCTCACGCCATACACGCGCTTCATTTTCGTACTGGTCGATATTTATCACTTTCATTGGCTACGGGATTATAGACGCCAAAGCGTGACAGCGCATATCTTATGCCAGAGCGAGCGTGGTGATCCATTCCCCTGATTATCTCGTCCAAATTAAGGCTACTGTGGCCTTAGGTTGTGTCGAGCCTACGATTGAACGCAGGTGGACCGTTCGGAGTAGTGAAGGTAATATTGACCCATAGGAGCGATGATGAGGCGGAGAGATTTCCTTAAGACGGCGGGGTGTTATACCGGTGCAGCCATGGCAAGTGTGGTATTAGGGGGCTGTGCATCCTTATTGAAGAGTTCGGATCTGGGCGAACTACCGAAAGCCACATCAACAAGTGTACCAATTGAGAGTGCTCCCACAATGACTCCATTAGATGCATCACCTACGGCTTCATCAAAAACTTCCATTGTGCCACCCGTAAATCGGGTTGTGTTGGTCAAAACCGATGACCGCGCGGAGGGAGTGCGTCGTGCCATCGATCTCCTTGACCATAATCCCTTCCCTGATAAAAGCATCTTCCTAAAACCCAATTTTAACAGCGCGGATCCTGCCCCGGGGTCTACGCACAATACTACACTTCAGACTTTGATTGAAAGTTTATATGACCCGGGCGCTGGTCGTATCACGGTGGGTGATCGCAGCGGGATGGGGAACACTTATGCTGTTATGCAACAAAAGGGAATCTTCCAGATGGGGGAGGAATTATGGTTTGATACCGTTGTCTTCGATCAGCTTGGGGCTAATGATTGGGTTAATTTCTCACTTGATAATTCTCACTGGAGGGGAGGATTCAGCTTCGCTCGTCCTTTGCTTGATGCGGATAGCATCGTGCAAACATGTTGTTTGAAGACACACCGTTATGGAGGTCATTTTACGCTATCCTTGAAAAATTCCGTGGGGATGGTGGCAAAACATGTGCCGGGGAATAGCTACAACTACATGAATGAACTCCATGGATCGTCACATCAGAGGCGAATGATTTCCGAAATCAATGCGGCTTACGTGCCGGATCTGGTGCTGATGGATGGGGTGGAGGCATTTGTCGATGGTGGACCTGCGGCAGGCACAAAGGTTCATCCTGGCGTAATACTGGCGAGCGTCGATCGTATTGCTATCGACGCCGTGGGGGTTGCAATCCTGCGGTATTTTGGAACGACGCCCGAAGTTTCGCGAGGCCCCATCTTTGAGCTTGATCAAATCGCACGAGCCGTTGAGCTGGACCTGGGTGTGGATGCGCCTGAGAAAATCGAAATTATAACTGACGATGCTGAAAGTGCAGAATTCGCTGCGTGGATCACTGAAGTATTGGTAATGAGTTGAATGTGGGCAT
>CBDVCG010000375.1:0-2998 GCA_965372425.1 uncultured Anaerolineales bacterium | reverse complement strand
GTTGACCCAGTTGGTCTGGGGACGAATGGGCCAAAAGATGCGCTCCTCGTACAGCTCGATCAATTGGAGAACGATACTCCACAGCGCGAGCTGGCCAGACTGCTCATCGAAGACTTTTTCACCCAGCTTGCTCAAAAAGAATATGAAAGCATCAGCGCATCTCTGGATGTGAGCCAGGAAGATATCCGCTCTGCCATCGTTTACATCCAGGAAAACCTAAACCCCTACCCCGCTCGGTCCAACTGGGGCAGTGGACGTAACCCACAGCCAGGCGATCCGAATGTTTACCATTCCCCTGATATTCTCATCACAACAAAAGAGGATGATAAAAACCATCTCGTAGTCGAGATCTTTTCGGCGATTGCGGGAAATCTCAGAGTCAATCCGATGTTCCGTAAAGCCTTGGGAAAATCGGATGATGAAAAAACTGAGGAGTGGTCACGACACCTGGATCGCGCCAATCTCTTCGTGAAATGCTTGCAGCAGAGAAACAACACGATGCGTAAACTGATGGAGCTGCTTGTCTCGCAGCAGCATGATTTCATATTAGAAGGCGCACGCCACCTCGAACCCATGACGCGAGCTCATGTCGCAGAAGAGATCGGCGTGCACGAATCCACGATATCGCGCGCAGTCGCCCATAAATCTGTGGCGCTCCCAGATGGACGCATTATTCCTTTGGCCAAGTTCTTCGACCGCTCACTCTCGATTCGGGATAGAATAAAGGAGATTGTCCGGAATGAGGCCAAGCCCCTGACCGACGACCAGATTGCCTCTGTGCTTGGGGACGAGGGAGTTAAGATTGCCCGGAGGACGGTCGCGAAGTACCGTGCGATAGAGGGAATTCTTCCAGCACGACTTCGAGGTCAAACCAAGGCGGCTCAACTGGCTGGGGTCTAATCGTTGGCAAAGGAACCGTCGAGCGTAAACCCAATTACACGACTTTTTAAACCAGATCCATATCGCGAGTTATTTCACAGCCTCGCCGATTCATTAGACGAGGCCGTCGTCGTGATTGATGGCTCCGAGCCTTACATCATCACCTGCAACCACGAATTTCTTCTTCTCACCGGTTACTCCCGAAAAGAATTAGATGACCTGACCCTCTCAGAACTGCTGATTACTTCCAACTCTGATCCGATGGAGATGATCTCGTCGTGCTGGGAAAACCCTGACTGCGAGTTCGAAGATATTTCGCTGAAAACTCGTACGGCCGAGCTTGTTTTTGTTGACATCGAAGCCCATCCGATCACCCCTCCCCGTACATCCATCATGCTCATCATCCGACGTTCAAGCTTGCGCACATCAAAAATCTCAAAACAACTAGCCGAGCGAGAGCGTATGCATCTGTTGGTTCAGATTGGCAACCTTGTGCTCGAGGATGAAGACGGCGCGATTCCTTCTGTACTCGACCTTGCCAGAAATCTCTTGCGCGCAACCTGCGTAGCGACTTACCATGTTTCCCCGAATTCTCCGAATTACGTCCTCAACGGCAGTCTTCCCGCGGAATTTCCAGAAAATATGCCGACCTCCTCCATCGGACACCTTGCCAAGTTTACAACCTGGAAATTAGGTCAAAGGACCAAAAACGATCTGCATAAATCAGCACGGGCAGCAGATCTGGAAGTGCTGCACACCACCCTCATCGGTGAGCCCAATGCCTGGGTTGGTCTGCTCGTCGTTGGCTGGAAGAACGCCGTGGATGTCCCTGAGGATTCCGAACCTCTCGCACAGGTTATCGGGAGCTTCACGCATGTCGCAACCCTCCTGAGCATCCTGCGAAGTTCAATCGCGGAGAGCAAGGATGATATAAAGGCGCTCGAAACTGAATTAGATGGCCATCACCGTGCTATCTCCGATACGATTATCACCGTTGATTCAGATTTACGGGTTCTACGTGCCAACCCAGCCATTAACCGACTGCTTGGTTACCAACCTGCGGAGGTGCTCCGACTTGATATCCAAGACGTGCTTGTAGGACCCGAGGACGTGACCACCACCCTTCTTGATGCACTGGGACATCATCGAGAAGCTGAGCGGACGCGGTTGATCCTGCACCATCGTGATGGAACCCCTCTCACGGTCCACCTGCGAGCTGTTCCAATCACCACCCACGAGCACACTTTCCTCATCATCGTGCTGCACGATCAATCGGAACAACAGGCCATTGAGGATCAGACTGAAATCCTCTCCCAGAGGGCTCTTCTCGGGGAAGTCACGGCCATCTTCGCGCATGAGGTGCGCAATCCCATCAACAATATCTCAACAGGTGTGCAACTGGTTGCATCGAGGTTGGGAAAAGAACATCCACAATATAATGCGTTAGAACGTGTTCAGCAGGAGTGTATTCGGCTTGATCAGCTCATGAGCGACGTGCTTTTTTTTGCTCGACCTCTTGAACTCAAGATGCAATCCATCGATCTGGCAGAACTTGTAGAGCGGATTCTCGCCCGCTGGTCTCCACGCCTGGCCCAATCGAACGTCAGAGTTCATACCAATTTCGACCCTGAAGTACCTCCAACCTCAGCCGATCCACGGACGCTCGAACGCGTAGTCGTCAACTTGATCAGCAATGCTGTGGAGGCTATGATCGACGGCGGCACACTCTCATTTACGGTTACTTGTATAGATGAGACATCCCGGGACCTCGTTGAATTAAAAGTTGCCGATACGGGCCCTGGAATTCCACCTGATAAAATTGACCGTATCTTTGATCCATTCTTTACAACCAAAAAAGATGGAACTGGGCTAGGGTTAGCTATCAGTCGCCGCATTCTGAGTGCGCATAAGGGAAATATGCAGGTTGAGAGCTTTCCAGATGCCGGTACAGTATTCACCATTCAACTTCCGGTTGCGGATGCATAGGAGCAATCCATGAGTGCGACAATCTTAATTGTCGATGATGAAGCTACGGCAAGAAAATTTGTGAGCGAGGCCCTTGCAGATGCAGGCTACGACGCCATCGAAGCGGGTAATCTCAAGGAAGCTAATAAAGCCA
>CBDVCG010000374.1:0-3002 GCA_965372425.1 uncultured Anaerolineales bacterium | reverse complement strand
ACTGGGAATAAACTATATATTCAGTGGACCCAAGAGCAGCAATGTGAAGACAGGTCGGTAAGTACGACGCTAGCTTTTCGGGGCCTTTTCATCTTGATTGCACCATTCACACCAGATTTTCCCACCCCTTGCGTTTGCTCATGCTTTCTTGTAAGTAGACAAGGATAACGGCACACAACCTCAATGATTCTGATTACATCCCCAACAAAAAACCACCCAAGTAGTCGGCATTGGATGGTTGTAAATCCTGGAAATTCTGATTATTTAAGCATCTTCTTCATCGCCAGGCTCAGGCGATAGATACCCTCATTTATTTTTTCCTCATTCGCACAGGAGAAGTTGAGCCTCATCGAGTGACGTCCTCCGCCGGGCTCTGGATAAAACGCAAAACCCGGAACATAGGCGACATTCGATTCGAGCGCCCTTTCGAACAGTTTCTCTGTGTCGATGGATTCAGGTGTTCGAACCCAGAGGAATAGACCCCCTTCTGGCTTCGCCCACTTAACGCCTTCGGGCATGTGCTCCGTGAGTGAATCCAACATTGAATCACGACGCTTTGCGTATTCCGTTCGAAGTCGACGCACGTGCTGACGAAGAATTCCTCGTTGACAAATATCATTGGCAACCATCTGCACGAACGTCCCGGTATGTAAATCTGCCCCCTGTTTCGCCTGCACCAATCGATTGATGATTGGCTTGGGTGCCACGATCCAGGCAAGCCGGATCCCGGGAGCAAGCGTCTTTGAAAAAGTGCTCAGGTAAATCGTCCGTTCAGGCGCCATCCGAAAGAGCGGCATAATATCTTCGCCTTCATAGCGAAGTTCGCCGTAGGGATCGTCTTCAACAATGACGAGATCATGCTTCCGGGCAATTTCTACAAGATGTTTCCGCCTCTCAAGCGGCAGGGTCGTTCCAGCTGGATTGTGGAAATTGGGAAGCACATAGATGAGGTTGTGGGTATGATCCGCATCCAGCAAAGAAGGGATCTCCTCGACGATCATACCTTGCTCGTCCATTGGGACGGTGCAGTAGTGAGCCTCATAGGAGTTCCAAGCTTGAAGCGCGCCAAGATAGGTCGGTCGGCTTGTGATGATGCAAGAATTTGGATCGACGAACATCTTCCCGATGAGGTCAAGACCTTGCTGGGACCCATTCGTGGTGAGGATATTCTCAGGCTCAACAAGGATTCCATACTTCAAGAGCTTCTCGGCGAGAAATTCTTTCAAGGGACGGTATCCTTCTGTCGCACTGTACTGCAGAGCAATCTCACCCTGGGTTTGAAGGATGTGATGGCAGGCTTCTTCAAACTCTCGTATGGGGAAGTATTCAGGCGCTGGAAGTCCCCCGGCGAACGAAATAATTTCAGGTCTTATCGCCAGTTTTAGAATCTCACGCAGAAAGGAAGGGGTAATTCTTTTGGATCTCTCAGACAGCCGGATTTCCCAATCGATATTCTCTATGTCTCGGATCATGTCTAAATTCTCTTCCATGCTCTCTCCATATCATCAAGCGCGTCATCTCAATTCTGAGAGATATCCCCCACTGTTACAAGTGACATCCGATATAAAAAGGAAGGGTAAGAAATTCGGGATAATGGTCAACGGATCTTCTCGTCATCATCTATATATATAAGGAGGATGAGACACAGTTGCTGAGGATTTGTATAAGCATTTGAAATTTAATCAGTTTTCATCAAAATGCAACGCGGATTCCCTCCATAGCGATCACTTGCTACCAGCTTCTTAATCGGCACCATGAGCCGAGACTGCGCGTGCAATAGGTTGGTTTTCAGTCAAGCCCGGCTTACTTCGGTATCCCGGGATCCAACTTGCTCCACCGAGACGCCTCCCGGAGCGTCGATATGATGAAAGTAACGAAGAGAGCAATGGCGATGAAGAGAATAGTGATATCGGCTGCACTTATGGAATATTCCGAAGTAAATCGAAGCTGTGGATTGCCGAAAAAGAACAATAGTATGTTGACGATGATTGCAGTCAAACGCATTTCTGTTGGACCAATCTTTGCATAGGAAATTCGGAATTCGCCGCTTACAAATGCCCCGATGTAGGTGAGGATCGTCATGAGCAAGTAGCCGATGCATGCCAGTGCAGCGATATCCAGACGCACATACGCGGAAAGACCCAGACCGACAAATATCATGACCATACTGAGGGAATCCGCCGTATGATCGACGAAGAATCCATATTTGGGTCGTTCAATCTTCCGATAGCGTGCGAGCGTTCCATCCAGGCTGTCGCCAAACCAATTGATCACGAATCCAAGACTAGCGAGCCAGAGAAAGGCGCTGTTGAAATTCGTCAGCAAGTAGCCGATGATGATGATGAACGATCCAAACATGCCGAAGCCCAGCAGCATATCCGGGTTTACCCATGCTGGCATCTTGCTCGCGAGGAACTGGAGTGTGGGTCGTTCTAGTGGGCCCAGGATCATGTCGTGTACGCGTTTATGATTTTCGATATCGGACATCGAACCTCCCATGACATCACTATTGTTTCAAGCGATGAGATGAATTTCAAAAACCATTGTATCCCATCCTTAAGGTTAACCAAACCAGGTTAGCCAAAGCCGTTAACCAAATAAAGCAGCCCCTGAGATATGGAGCTGCTTTGACAAATATATTTAACAGAAAAGCCCCTTGGCAATGACCTACTCTCCCAGGCCGTCTCCAGCCAAGTACCATCGGCGCTGACGGGCTTAACTTCTGGGTTCGGTATGGGACCAGGTGTATCCCCGTCGCCTATATCACCAAGGGACGATTCAACGATATATAGTTGTTAAATAACTGAATAGCGATCAATTCGGGAATGGGGATTAGGAATCTGGGATCAGGACACAATCAATCCTGATTCCTAATCCCTTGTCCCTGTTCCCTGCGCCCTTTGGGCGCATAGAAGTCCGTCAAGTTCTCCGCACCACAGGTTAAGCCCTCGGCCATTAGTACAGCTTAGCTGAACGCATTACTGCGCTTACACTTGCTGCCT
>CBDVCG010000373.1:0-3026 GCA_965372425.1 uncultured Anaerolineales bacterium | reverse complement strand
ATCAAACGTCTGTCATCCGGGGTGCGTCCTACGTTGATCACCACCACACCAGTCGGTGAAAGGTGCGCTTCGACTTCCTCGAAAAACTCTCGAGTAGTTAGATGCCATGGAATATAAGGCAAGCGGTATGCATCGATTCCGATGACATCGTACACCTCGTCCGATTGACCTAATCCCCACCTACCATCGGCGACAATCACATTCAAGTTTGGTTCGTTCATCTCGAACCACTCACGACCGACATCAACGATCTTCGGATCGATCTCCCACCCGTCTATCGGGATGGGCCCGAAGGTCTGCGTATACTGCTTGGAAATCGTACCGGCAGCGAGACCGACCAGTCCAACACGGTCAAGCCGAATCCCACCCTCTGTCGGTGGGTTAAAGAACGGGGCGGCTAGAAAAAAATCCCAGGTCCCATTGGTCAGCAGGAGCCCTGGTGCGTAAACCGAATGGACCCCCTGCCCTTCGTTCAAGAGAAGTTGCCGCACACCATCCCGTTCAACCACCTGGATGTAGTTATAGCTGGATTCGGTCTCATACACCTGCCCCTCGATCGATTTCATCGATCCGGACAGGAAGAGCGTCGATAGAATGATGACGAGTATTGGCATCCAGAGATGATAGATCGCAAGACGACGATCAGAACGCCACAATCCGATCAACGCCACTACGAGAAGGATGAGACTGAACAGGATGAAAGTTCGTGCGGTGCCGATGGTGGGTATGAGAACAAGAACTGGCAGGAAGGTGCCCAGGATCGAGCCGAGTGTAGACACAGCATAGACCCAACCAGACGTCCGCCCGGCGTGCTCGGTATCCTGGAGGGAGAGACGGATGGCATATGGGGATGTGAATCCAAGTATCGTCACCGGGATGCTGAACAAGATGAGGACAACGAGGAACGTCCCTACCATGACCGCAGCATCGAGCAATTCCACCGCGTTGGCGGCAGCGAGGAGCACAGGACGAGAAACGATGGGTATGATCCCGGCGAGAAAAGCGCCCCAGGCCAACAATCGATAGAACACAGCTTCAAAGGGCCATCGGTCTGCTATACGACCGCCGATGTAATAGCCCAGCGTCAGATAAACGAGGATCAGACCAATGATATTTGCCCAGACGATATTGCTGGTTCCAAACACGTTCCCGAGAAGTCTGGACGCCGTGATCTCCATCGCCAGGGTCGTCATCCCGCTGGTAAAAACAGCGAGGGTCAGGTATTTCCGATTCATAAAAATCTCCACCGGGGGGCAATCTTCATGCGGCGACTCGGATCTTGCCGCGCGCACGAGATGTCCCCAGACTCACATCCAGCGGTTCGCCATTCCTCATCATCCGTACCGGAATGCCGCCCCGTTCCGCTGCACCAGCGATAGCATGTGTCCCGGGCGCTCCCCCAAAGCTCTCCAAATCTAGCTGGACCAGCATAAGCTGACAGCCGCTGTACGAGAGTCGCCGCACGGCGCCCAACATCTTCGTATCCAGTGAGGGTGTAATTACGATGACCGTGGACCCTCTCGGAATTTGAGGACCTTCGACCTTCAACACCTCTTCAATCGTCAGTTCACCGGTCGACTCGAAAACTGCAAGTGATTCCATAAGCCGGTAGCGCTGCGATTCACCTGTCTCGGGCTGTATGACGAGGCGCGAATTGCCGTAGGCGATCAACCCCACGGCTCGATCGAGCTGCAGGAAGTGAAGAGCGAGGGAGGCTGCGGCGGAGATGGAATATTCCTCCGTGGATGGAGGCAATTTAAACTGAAACCCATCCAGAAATCCATCACCCTCGTGTTCGGGTTCGTCAGAGAGCGTCCTCTGGACATCACGGGCAGCATCGAGGACTATCCAGATCTCGGCTAATGGGTCTAACTCAAATTCCTTTACGATGAGCCGCCGCCGTCTGGCAGTGGAGGGCCAATGGATGCGGCTGAGGCTGTCACCGGGCACATACTCGCGCACGCCGGATGCGTTGGGTGTAATTTGATGGGTTCTCCGGCGTAATGATTCACCGCCGGGGAGGCGACCACTCGGGAGTGGAAATTCGGGGATCTGAACGGTCATGGGGAGGACAACCAGATTCTGATCGCCGGAGATACTCATCTCTTGTGGAAATATCCCAAATGGATCCGAACTTCTGATGGTCAGTGGACCCAAACGGTATTGACCCCTGCGAGTGCACAATGTTCGCACAATCCATGTTCGGATCTGACCGGATCCAATCCCCACAGTGACATTCACGGCGCGATGCGCGGCTTCCTGCTCTCGAATTCTCATGTTCATGCGAGACGTGACACCCGCAATCTTAAACCCTGGGAGTTCCGAAGAATCACTGGCCTCAATCCATAGCTTCGGAATCCGGGAACGATTTCGTAAGCGAAAACGTTCCATGAATATCCCTCCAACCTGAGCGCGATTCGACCGGCGATAGCGTTCTAGCTCGATCCCCCGAAGTGTAGTCTTCGACCAGATAAACGAAATGGAGATCAGACCCCCGAGAAAATAGGTGAGGCTGAATAGGAGCTCCCGACCAGTTACGAGAGATCCAAAAAGGCTGAGGATGAAGAGAGCGATGATAAAAAGTGCCCGGCGGTTCATCAGCCGATCTCGCCCCCCGGAACCGGGACCCTCGAGAGGATCTCCCCAATGATATCTCGAGCATCTACATCGCGGATCCTGCCAGCCGATCCGACGATGAGGCGATGTGCAAGCGCAGGGACGGCCATGCTTTTTACATCATCTGGGATGACATAATCTCTCCCCTGCAGTGCAGCTCTTGCCTGGGATGATCGGAACAATGCCAAGCTCCCCCGAGGACTCGACCCCAGATAAACCTCATCATGTTTTCGCGAGCTATCGACGAGATCCACGATATAGTCCTTGATCTCGCCCGAAACACCGATGCCCCGTACCAATTGCTGCGCTTCCAGAAGTTCGTCGGCTTCCAACACCTGCTTCAACTCAGTGATGGGATGAACGATCTTCTGTAAATCTAGCATGCGGATCTCATCCTTCGTCGCGGGATA
>CBDVCG010000372.1:0-3032 GCA_965372425.1 uncultured Anaerolineales bacterium | reverse complement strand
CCTTGACGGGAAAATCCGCATTCAAGGCTGCGAGGCGGGCGATATTTGCGCCCTGGTCACCGACAGGGGTCACACAGCCCAGGATGACATCATCGATCAGCTCGCCGGGTATCCCTACACGCTCGATGACCGCTTGTATCACAAGACTTGCAAGTTCCACAGGAGGGACTGGAACAGAGCCCCCATCTCCGGTTTTCCAATGCCAATCGGGGTGCGAACGGCGTTGATGATGAAAACACTCGAAGGCATGTTGTGCTCCAATCACGAATGAACCAGACTCGGTCTCAGGATTGAAACTCATAGATCGTCCAATTCAGCATAGAAGCGGAGCCCAAAGATGTCAAACCAGGACGAGCCGGGTTGGATTACACGATGTGTGGTGAGACCTCCAGGTCCTGCTTTCATCCTGTATTTTCGCCACTCTGGTCTACAATTAATATCAGCGACACGCCGATCATGACAGAAGTATATGATATGAAAGGAAGAGCGAGATGCACCGACATCGACGGAACTACGCTTTAGTAGCCGTATTTCTACTGTCTGCATGCGGTCCGCAAATGCCGCCAACGCCACCACCTGTCGAGGATGTGAGTTCTTTGTTCTCAACGCTAGAAGGGGCGGGTGCGCGGCTGCGGGAGGTGGGGGTGGAAATCACACCGATCGAGGGCGCGGTTTCCCGTGTCTATTCTGTGAATGGAGAGGAAATTCTCCTCTACGAATTTTCTTCTGAGCAAATGCGGGAAGTGTACTCTCAGGAATTGGTCGAACAAACCGGAGAAAGTACAGAATTTGTTTTAGCGGGCGCAAAATTATGGGTCGCCGGAAAACTTCTCGTGATATATGAAGGGACTGACGGGGGCACGATCCTTCTATTTAGCGGGCTTCTCGGTGATCCCCTTATCACACCCGAAGCGGCGATCGATGAGCCTTTCCCTCCTGCTGTGGTGGCAGCCATCTATCTTGTGGCGGATGACATGGGCGTCGATCCCTCAACGGTCGAGGTGAACGCGGTTGCTCCCGTGATTTGGCCGGACAGTTGTCTAATGCTCCCGGATACCGATGAGGGATGTCTTGAAGTTGAGACGCCCGGATGGCGCGTTGTGCTCGAGATCTACGGTGAAACGATTGAGGTCCATACAGATGAGTACGGCAAGGTCGTACGCTGGCGTTGAGGACATCTCAGTCGGTGGGTGATTTATCGTAGTGTCAAAGATCGACGTGATCGCATAAATAATCATCAGGCGAGAATGATTGGCTAGGTACATATGGATGGAGTGACGTAAATGCCAAAAAACAAGATCCCTCGGAACGTTTGGATCGTGACGCTGACGAGCTTCCTTACGGATGTCTCGTCGGAGATGCTCTCCTCGCTCCTGCCCGTGTTTTTATTTAGTGTCTTGGGAGTACGCACGACATTCATCGGCATCATAGAAGGGATTGCAGAAGCGACAGCGAGCCTGTTTAAGCTGTTCTCGGGGTGGCTTTCAGACAAGACGGGGAAGCGAAAGAACCTGGCGGTGTTCGGCTATTCTCTCTCCGCCCTCGCAAAACCATTTCTATGGTTTGTGACGACATGGGCGGGGGTGCTGGTCATTCGTTTTGCGGACAGGATGGGAAAGGGACTGCGTACATCGCCGCGCGATGCTCTCATCTCGGATAGCGTTGAAGAAGAGCATCGGGGGTTTGCTTTTGGACTGCATCGAGCGGGCGATACTGCCGGCGCTGTTGTGGGCATTGGGATCGCTTTGATCGTCATCGTCTTGGCTCAGAAAGGTGGAGACGATCTCACTCGGAGCACATTCCAAACCATTGTGCTTGTCAGTGCGATACCTGCTTTTCTCGCTGTTTTGGTCCTCAGTCTTGGCGCGGTGGAGATCCCTCCACAACGTACGATAGAAGATAACGATTCTGGCGAAACGAATTTGCTCTCACTGCCAGCGCGCAATCGCCGATACCGGGCATTTTTACTAATTTCTACCCTGTTTATGCTGGGAAACTTTTCGGATGCGTTCCTCATACTGCGGGCAAACACTTCTGGCCTGGGTGTGGTGGGGATTCTCTTAATGATGATGACATTCAATCTCGTGTATGCGCTCATTTCAACGCCAGCTGGGGCAGTATCGGATCGCCTGGGACGGCGTCGGGTCCTGATAATCGGATGGGTTATCTTCGCGTGTGTCTACCTGGGCTTCGCTTTCACTTCAACAGGATGGCAATCCTGGTTGCTGATGGCGGTTTATGGTTGTTACTATGGTCTCACGGAAGGCGTGTCGCGCGCATACATCGGCGATTTAACCCCGTCACAAGAACGAGGATCGGCCTACGGTTTGTATTACGCCGTTATCGGGGTCATGGCATTTCCTGCCAGCTTCCTGGCGGGGGTTTTATGGCAGGGCATAGGAACATGGGACGGGTTTGGGGAAGGTGCACCGTTCGTGTTGGGTGCTTGTACCGCAATCCTGGCTGCGCTCCTGCTCATGCTGCATCCAGCTTTTAAGAATGAACGCGCAGTTGAAGACGAGGTGATGGATCGTGGCGAACCCATTTAGAAGCAGAATTAGGAAACCCGTCAGACGAGGGAGTGCTGAGAACTACATCCTGCTCACACTCCTCGCCTTTGCGGGTTCCGTTGCGTTGACGAGATTGTTCCTCGAGGTCACACGGTACCCGCAGTTGGGGACGGGTGAACTGCATGTTGCACATGTCCTCTGGGGCGGCTTGTTTCTTTTTATCGCCGCTCTTCTCCCGGTGATATGGATTAATCATTGGATCTACACCGTTAGTTCGGTTTTGGCGGGAATCGGTGTAGGGCTTTTCATCGACGAAGTTGGAAAGTTCATTACCCAAAGCAGCAACTATTTTCATCCTGCAGCTGCGCCCATCGTGTATGCCTTTTTCTTGTTGACGGTCGTGGTTTACTTGCAGGTTCGTCGAGAGACGCCGGATGATGCACGGTCGACATTGTACTGGGCGCTGGATGCCTTGAGCGAAGTCCTCGATCGTGACCTTGAACCCATCGAACGCCAGGCGAT
>CBDVCG010000371.1:0-3032 GCA_965372425.1 uncultured Anaerolineales bacterium | reverse complement strand
CTGGTAAGGTAAAAAAACATAAAATAATTTCGCATAGCCTTTTGTTAATCAAAGGAGATATATTGTGTGTTTTATAAGAACGATGTACATGGCTATGCGCATTACTCTAGTCGTCTTTGTGAGTGTGCTATAATTTAGCTACGTTGGGGATGAATGGTTTCGACGGAGGTGGAGCACCACAGACTGCAAGCCGAGAGGCGCCGAGCTCGTAAAACCAGCGCACCACTTAAGTGCCAATCGCACTGACTATGCAGCACTGCCAGTAGCGGCTTAACCCCGCAGCTGAGTGCTACAGGCTCTCTAGAGAGCCCGCCTTCCACAGCCCCCTGCTTCCGGCTCATGGATACGGCGTCCCAAAGGAGGTGGTGCTTGATAGACCGCCACGATCTATCAATAAGAGGATTTTCGGATCCAAGTGGATATCTGCATGGTGTGCTTGTCTTTTCACAGCCATACAGAGAGACTAAGAAAAGACCAAGCTTGTAGATGTCTGTAGGTTGAATCCTTCGGACGCGGGTTCGAATCCCGCCATCTCCACAAAGCGCTCATGGCACCAACATGGGCGCTTTTTTATATTGGATTTGCCAACCGAAAACCGTGCCCTCGCACGGTCTCGACATAGTTATGGGATGGATCGACCGAGGAAAGTCTATCGCGTAGCCGGCGAACGAGCGCATCGATTGCTTGATCAGAAACGCCTACACCATGTGTGCCAGGCCACACATAGGAAGCGATCTCCTCGCGTCCTACGACGCGCTCTGAGTGATTGAAGAGCAATTCAAGAAGCCGAAACTGAGGAGGGGATATTGGAGGATCAACCTCAATATCGTTTACCCAGACTCGATGCGCTTCTGCATCCATACGCAATCGGCCAAGCCCCATATGGGCCGCATCCGTAAATGAGAGCGGGAGTGTGGCCTCGGTACCGATAAATGTAAGTTTGACAGCCAAGGCAACTTGGATTTCATCCCCATCCTGCAATATCACGGTCTCGTTCAACAATGACCCATTTACGTGCGTGCCATTCTTGCTCCCCAAATCTTCGAGGAGGTAACCATCTTCAGTGTTCCGAATCCTGGCACGGTGCCTGGATACTTGTCGATCCTGAATGACCAGATCACAATCTTCACCTCTACCAATTAAAAATTGCTCTTGGTTCAGAATCCAACGAGAGCCTTGAAGTTTTCCGTGAGGGGCAACAATGACAGGGACATCACCTGATTCGTTCACCATTTACGCTCCGACGGATGAAAAAGTGTTCACTAAAGAGTATAATCTCATATTGAGCTTGGAGTACAGTGCTTCCCGGGTTTTGGGCGAATGTACACTGATTTCGTCGCACTCAGATCTCCCATACCACCTATTTTATACATAGATGAGGTTTCCTTGCCAGAGCCGTTGAATCCTTATGAGCTGCTCAAAGAACGATATATTATCCTGAAGACGATTGGGCGCGGCGGGATGGGAGCCATCTATCTCGCTGATGACAATCGCCTGGCTGGACGCCAATGTGCAATCAAGGAGGTTCAGCAGGAATCTGGATTGCCGCAAAATCTTATCAAGCAGGGGCGCGAGCAATTCTATCGGGAAGCATCCGTGTTGGCTATGCTCGATCACCCCACCCTTCCAAAGGTCTCCGATTACTTTGCGGAAGGCGACCGAGATTATCTCGTCATGGACTTTGTTCCTGGTGATGATTTAAAGACACTGATGGATAGATCTCGAAGAAGAGGAAATTTTCTCGAGATTGCTGACGTGATGTCATGGGCTGTACAAATATCTGACGCATTGGATTACCTGCACAACCAAGATTCTCCAGTCATTCATCGCGATATTAAGCCAAGCAATGTAAAACTCACACCTCGCGGTCAGATAAAATTGGTAGATTTTGGCCTAGTTAAGCAAATGGTTCCTGATGAGATGACGATCACGGTGATCCAGGGCCGTGGAACAGCTTTATATACGCCACTTGAACAATATGGCGGTGATGCGGGTCACACGGACACACGCAGCGACATTTACGCCTTCGGTGCAACACTCTATCACTTATTGACCAATCAGCCGCCTACTGAAGCGAAACAGCGCTTTTTACAACCTAGCTCTCTCGCACCACCCAGTGATTTGAATCCAGACATCGATCATAACCTCGAGCGTGGAATATTGTGGGCGATGGAGCTGCACCCTGATAACCGCCCTCAGTCTATAGCGGAATTAGGGAATGTACTTTTTTCGGATAAGAGCGTGACATCCATGATTGGGGCTGAGCTGCCAGTCAATATTTCCAGCATCCTAAATAATCCCACGGATACTGTGCTAGCTGTGGTTGCCGGGATCCTTCTCCTGATTGCTGCAGCAGCAAGCTTCTTCTAGCTTTCTGCGCCTGCTCGACACCAATAGAGAGCGATAATTAATCCCATTAATCCCCCGATCAACCCAACAATAAGTCCGGAATAAACCCCCGCGACAGCCAGGATTTGATTTGCCCCTGGAAGTGAAAGTGCAATTACGTTGTATCCAATCAATGCGCCTATCACTGGCACCAGCGTGCACCGAAATCGATATTCGCTAGATTCTGAAAAGCGGGATGCGGCCACATATCCTGAACTGCCGACGACCACGACTGCAATGAGTCCAAAAAATAAATCCACAGCTCCAACTGCTTTCGGTGCTTCTGCGTCACCTAGATCCGGTACCTCCTCCTCGGATTCTGGTGTGGCTGTAGCGAGCTCTGGCCTAAGCGTTGGTTCGACGGTCGTGGTGGGTATGAGAGTGGGCGATATTACTGTAGCCTGAGCAGGGATGTCCTGCTGCACATTTAATTGCAACATCTCTGAGATGCGCGCCGGATCACTCTGTGCAGTTATCGCTAACAATCCGGTCCTGTCCAGGTTGAGTGAAGTTCCCGCAATACCTTTCTCGGTCGTAGATTCGACCGATGTTGTAAAAGCGGCCTCTCCAGATTGAGTGATGTTGAACTGAACAACCGTGCCATCGGGCACATAATTACCATTCGAGTCGACGACAACCCCTGT
>CBDVCG010000370.1:0-3053 GCA_965372425.1 uncultured Anaerolineales bacterium | reverse complement strand
GTACTCACTTAGTGAGTAGGGTGAAAGGGGAATACTTGAACTGATGGAATTTGTGGATCGTTAGGTAAAAGCGATCGTGGAATGTATGACGCTTTCAGGAGAGGATAACAGGCACAGGATGCACACAGACCAGCCATCTGACCAGGGTAGTACCTCGTCTGATGACGGTGGAGAATCGCCATCATTGTTGATACATTGTCTTTGGCTCGGGTTATAGTTATAAACCACGAGCAATGGATATGGGGTCAAGGACATTCGGAAGTGGAGGTGACGAACATGGAAGGCGCACTCACTGTTTTTATCCTGGCAGGGGCTTTTTGCTTATTCGCTTTTGCTATGTTTTTATTCTTTCACGCGTCCAAGACGCTCAAAAGGAGCAGAAGCCAAAACGATTAAGCCAGGGGTCCTTAACTTTCAGGTTCAATGACCACCTCGTCACTACCGTGAAGGGGTGGTTTTTCCTTTCGCGGTTTGGGGAGTTTGCTTATAAGGAGTTTGTCTATAACTTGGAACTCTTAAACTTTGTACGGGAGTGAGTTCGATGAATATTCTGCGAAGAAAGGACAAGATGGAGCAAGAAGCTTCCAGGGAGTGGACCAGCATTGGGTTATCTGTGCTTTTCCTCGAACAATGTAAGAAGTTCACTCAGGTTCGAGACAACCAGGTCGGGTTTGTGTTCTGAATTTGGAATGTCTTCGGACTTTGTTTCACCACTGAGTACGAGGACGGTTTTCAACCCGTGCTGCCCCAAGGCAATATCTGTGTAGAGCCTGTCGCCCACCATGCAAATTTGGTTAAGTGATATCCCTGTCGTTCCTGCAACTACGTCCACGATCAGTCGATTTGGTTTGCCGATGATCCGATCTGGAAGCCTTCCGGTAGCCGCTTCGACATATGCTATCGTAGCGCCAATATCTGGGATGGGACCTTCTTCGGTGGGGCAATTGAGATCCGGATGTGTGGCCACATATTCGCATCCTCCTCGAACAAGCGCGCATAGTTTTTCTAGCTTCTTATACGTCAACCCGGTGTCGAAACCCAGGACGATTGTGTCCGGATCGCCCTCCACGATTTGGAAACCGCGGGATTCGAATATGGATTCAAGGGATGGTGTGCCCACCAAGAAGATACGTCCCCCTGGATTCTCCGTAATTAAGAGATCAGCGGTCGCGTCGCCGGATGTAAGAATTCTTTCAGAGGGTATCTTAAAACCCAACCCGGCAAGTTTCTCAAAATAATCTCCTCGGTTGCGGGAAGAATTGTTCGTCAGACAGTAGTACTCGATCCCCTTTGTGGTGAGATATCGTACGAAAGCAAGCGCGCCCTGGATGGGGCGTTCGCTTAGATACAGCGTGCCGTCCATGTCTAGCAGGAAGCAGCGGATGTTGAGCGGGAAGTTGCTGTCCATGGCAAGAAGAATACCGGCTCTCTAGTAGGAGAGCCAGCCGGGTTCTTCGATCGCGCCTCGCAGGTCCTGTAAGAATCGCGCCGCCACTACGCCATCCAGGACGCGATGGTCGACGGATAAGGTGAGTGTGAGTGTCGGGACGAGTCCGATGTCACCCTCCGCGTTCAGTGCAGAGGGGCGCGATACAGTTCTACCGACAGCCAGGATAGCGCTTTCTGGCGGGTTGATAATGGCTGTGAAACGGTCAATGCCAAACATGCCGAGGTTAGAAACGGTAAACGTTCCACCCGTGACGTCCCGAGTTGTGAGCGCACCTTCTCGTGCTCGCAGTACGATGTCCGTGAGCTCGGCTGCGATTTCGGCAATACCTTTTTGTTCTGCCTGATGTACGACGGGGACGATCAATCCTTCCTCGAGCGCCACCGCGACACCAATGTTGATTTCTGGAAGTAAATGAATTTCATCACCGACCAGTTTCGCATTAACAAATGGATGGCGAGTTAATGCCCAGGCACAGGCTTTCACCACTTGAGCCGTGGGGGTGATCTTGACGTCCCCCTTCTCGTTGAACGATGCGCGCATTTCCTCGGCGCGGGTCATATCGACGTCGATTTGAAGTGTGAAATGGGGTGCGGTTTGCGCGCTGCGCGTCATACGTTCCGCGATCGTCCGCCGCATGCCTTCCAAGGGGACAACCTTTACCTCAGTCGGTCGGGGGGTCGCTGCAGGACCCGTGTGTGGCGATGCGGCGGCTGCGAGCACATCGGGAGCTTGAATTCGTCCGCCCGGACCGCTTCCGACGAGCTGGCTGAGTTCCACACGCTCTTCTCGAGCGAGGCGTCTTGCTGCCGGTGTGGCGTATGTTTTACCATCCTGACCAAGGTGGGTTTCAGGTGAGATCAGCGCTGATTCGACGTCAGATTTGGTAACCCTTCCACCAGGACCGGAGCCGGGAATACGGCTCAAATCCAAACCCTGTGACTCTGCGATATTCTTGGCCAGGGGTGTGGCTGGGGCTGCTTTCGGTAGCGGCGGTGATTCTTCGGCGCGTGTGGCTGAGGGGGGTTCCTGGGATGGCCCTTCGGGGAGCTCTTCGCCCGGCTCAAGGATGTAAGCAATCACGGTTGCGATGGGGAGTTCCTCCCCGACTTCGGCGGAGATCCCTTGAAGGATGCCCGTGGCAGGCGCCTCGACTTCGATGGCGACTTTGGCAGTCTCGATCACGAGGATGGCTTCGCCTTGTTTTACATTGTCGCCATCTTTCTTAATCCAATCGACGACGGTTCCTGTTTCCTGATCCATGTCGACTTTGGGCATGATGACTTCGGTAGCCATGCTACACCCTCACCTTGACGAGGTCTCGAGCCTTCGCGACGATGTCTTCAACTTGGGGGACGGTATGATACTCGAGCGTCCGGTTGTACGGAATCGGAATGTCGCGACCGCCGAGTCGGACGATGGGTGCATCTAAGTAGCCGAAGGCTTCACTCTCGGCGACGGAGGCGGCGATCTCTCCCCCGTACCCTCCGATCTTGACGGCGTCGTGGACGATCATCAAGCGCGACGTCTTCTTGACCGATTCGACGATGGGATCGAGATCGAGGGGTTTCAATGTGCGTGGGTCGACGACTTCGACTTCGATGCC
>CBDVCG010000369.1:0-3057 GCA_965372425.1 uncultured Anaerolineales bacterium | reverse complement strand
CCATGCGAAGAATTGTGCCCTTCCATTCAACTGAAAGATCTCATCCGATGCGATTTGGGCGGCGTTTTCAATGTTGTAAATTTCGTCGGCGTCAGGACCGAGAATTTGCAAAACCTCATTCTCGCGGCCGGGGGGGTAGAGAACGAGGTAGGTGTAATTAAAATGCCGCCAGTAGGTTTCAACATCCTCGTAGGAGACGGGGAGGTTGGGCATGATGTAAGAGTCTTGTGCAGAAAAAGTCTGCTTCCCGTCGTCGTAGCCCGAGAGGACCTCGTAATGTCCCATCCAGCCATCGAATCCTGGACCTTCGAACCCCTTCTCTACCATCACTGGGAAACCTGCTGCGATGAATTTCTTCAAGAGGTCGATGTTTCCACCCACGCGTACCAGCGCTCTCAAACTTGTGCCTTCATTGACGAAGGCAGCCAGCTCGTAGGGCATGACGTTCTTGTCCCGGGGATTGGGCTTTACAAATTCAGCTACAGGACGTTGGTCGCCATCCCACCCCCAATAGGAGAGCGCCATGGAAAGATTGGCAGGACCGCAATTGTTCCATTTCTGATATTCATGCACGATCCCGGATAGCTGGGTACTCGCAGGTATGGTCGTCGGAACCAGCGAGGCGGTTGGGCTGGGTGTAGGGGTGAGCGTAGGACCTGGGGTTAGCGTCGTTGTCGGTGATGGTGTGATCGCCTTGAGCGTACTTTCAACGATCGCCGCGACTGTGGGATCGGGTGTAAAAACAGCTTCTTCGGGAGGAGCCAAGGCATACTTGATGTCCGCACGAACCTGTGAGATTCGCCATCCGATCGTATACTGCACGATGGTGAGGTTATACACCCATGCGGCTGTGGCCAAACACAAGAGCAATCCTAAACCGACGAGGGTGAAGACGCCCGCTCTTTTCAGAAACATGGCGGGATTATACCTGAAGCACGGTGGACATTGCTCGGAGTTGCTCTTATGGGAAAAAGCCAGAATAACCTGTAGCTTGCTGACGGGGAAGAAGCTAAGTGCTTGATTCCAGGAACAGGTTTTACGGGAAACAGGAACCCATCAGCCTGCTGATGAGAAGGAGCAAGCTCCTTGATTCCGGAAACTCGATTCATGAGGGAGCAGGAATCCATCATCTTGCTAATGGGAAGAAAGCCGTTGCAACAGTCGACGTTGCCGAGGCTGTAAGGGGCGCAGCGTAGGTTTTTTTCGAAGATTTTTCCCTCGAGCAGTTCCGGTTTTGCATTCTGTAGAGAGGTAGCATGCTACGTCTCTACCTCGTGCCTACCAGGCTTGGGCGATTGGGGATCCCCCCGGCATCGAGAGAGGCCCGACATGTCGTGCCCCTGGTGCGCCTGCGAGCGTACAAGGCCAGGATGTGAGAACCCTCTGCGGACGTTGGTCCGACGAACCGTTGGATGCGGACCCGCATGCCCGGTGGTGTGGGAGGGAAGGGGCCGCGAGGCTCTCCTTATCCTAACTCGTTGCGGATGATGATCTGATCGCGTTCGGGACCCACGGAGATGAGGCTCACACGAACATCGCTCTGTGCTTCGATAAATTCTACATATCTTTGTGCGTTCTTCGGGAGATCGTTCCAATCGCGGATGACGGTAAGATCTTCCTCCCAACCGGAAAGCTCTTCATATTGGGGCGAAATTTTTAGAAGAGGCGGAAGATCTGCTGGGTATTCCGTGGAGATTCCATGATCGTGCCCATAGGCGGTTGCGATGTACAACTGTGGTATTCCCGAAAGGATGTCCAGTTTGGTGAGTGCGATCTCGGTGAGACCGTTGATCCTGCTCGCATAGCGCAAAAGGACGGCATCCAACCAACCACATCGACGAGGGCGTCCTGTGGTCGTGCCAAACTCGTCCCAGGGTTGTTCGCCGGTGCCGCGCAGGCGCTGCGACGCCTCTCCCGACAGCTCGGTGGGGAAAGGTCCTTCTCCGACACGAGTTTGGAACGATTTGGTTACACCAATGACTCTGCGGACATGCTCGGGTCCAATGCCGAGCCCGAGCAGCGCGCCTGCGCTGGTGGGATGTGAACTGGTTACATAGGGGTAGGTGCCGTAATCTAGATCGAGCAGGGTTCCCTGAGCGCCTTCGGCGAGGGCGACCTCGCCTTTCTGAAGCGCAGTATGAAGGAGCAATCCTGTGTCGGCAAGATAGGGCCGGAGTCGTTCGGCATAATGGGCATAGGCATCCAACGTGGCTTCACGCTCCGAAATCGTCAGGTCGGGGCCGGTTTTGAAACGCGATTCTGAAAATCTAAAATGTTCATCGATGCGGTGGCGGAATCTCTCGACGTCTTTCATTTCCCCGGCGCGGATTCCTGTTCTTGAAGCTTTATCGGCATAGGTGGGGCCTATGCCGCGGCGGGTGGTTCCTAACGAACCTTCGGCTCGTAGAGTTTCTTCGGCGCCATCGAGAAGAAGATGCACAGGCGTGATGATATGAGCGGCAAGAGATATTTTGATCCTGTCGTAAGAAATATCCACGCCGTATTGGTCGAGCTTATCCAGCTCTTCAACGAGTTTAGCCGGGTTAAGCACCATACCGCTGCCGAGAATACAAGTTGTGTGAGGATGGATTATGCCTGAGGGCAGCAGATGAAGTTTATACAATTCATCGCCTACTGTGACGCTGTGCCCGGCGTTGTCCCCGCCCCCGAATCTGGCCACGATATCGGCCGAAGCAGCCAGGAGATCTGTGATGCGACCCTTCCCCTCGTCGCCCCATTGCGTACCAACGATGATGTCGACCGGCATTTGCGCCTCCACGGCGAGTATAGCATGCCCGATTGACGCAAAACGAGGTTCCTGAAGCAAATTCAATGGGGAAGGAGGGCATAAGGGATCGGGATTAGGAATTCGGGATAAGGAAAATGTAACTTTTATTCAAACTACTAATCCCTGTTCCCTGATTCCTTATCCCTGGTATTTCAATGGAGATGGAAGACCGTGGATAAATATCCAATCGTAGGCAGGGGCATGATTGGTTTATGGGGGGGAAGGGCTACTCCCAACCTGTGGTAAGGTACTATAATCAGCACGAGGAA
>CBDVCG010000368.1:0-3059 GCA_965372425.1 uncultured Anaerolineales bacterium | reverse complement strand
CTTTTTCCATCATTATCTTGGGCAACATATTAACTGTCGTAATACAGAACAATCATGTGCCTGGAGGCGTCGTCATATGAAAACATCTATACAGACAAATTGTACAGAGATCTCGGGTTCGAATACGAAAACGATAGCTTGGAATAACGAAAAAGACACCCGATAAGGAGCCTTTTCAATTTGAAGGTTGCGGGGCTCGGATTAGGGCTGAACGTAGTTCAGCCATTGAACTGCGTTCAGCTTGCTAGGACCTTCAGGTCACCCCTATTCCCGTACTAGCGCAGGGTAAGTCCGCATCCCATCTCAAGGGTCTTGGATAATCAAGTCAATCCTCTAAGGGTGACCTTATGCTCTTCGATCATTTTGAACCTGACGAGCCTATCATCTCTTTTCTTCGTTTAAACGATGCCTGGAGTGTCCATTCATTCCGGATTGCACTTCACAATCCTGACTCTTCCATCAGCATGACGGGTTCCTTTAATCGTGTGGTTAAGATCAATCCCAGGATCAAGAGGATAATCAAAACGATGAGAGATGCGGTCATCGAACCGTCACTGGGTGATCGGAAACTGTCCATGGCTAAGATAAAGGCGATGCCCGAGATCTGTCCCATGAGCAGCAGCAGACCATTAGAAGTGCCCTCAGGTGCGGGGTTGGCGATCTCGGCTCCATACTGAAATCCCAACGGTCCTGCACTAAGCAGGAAAAATCCCATTACAAATGCAGAAACAAGCAGAAGAGCATAATTTGATGAAAAAGCTATCCCTGCGAGCCCGATAATGGCGCCAGCCACTGCCAGGATCAAATACGGGACGCGCTTGCGGGCTCGATCGGAGAGAGCGGGGATGATGAGCGCTCCAACGATCCCTCCTACGACCATTAATCCCCCAGTAAGGCCAGCCTGGGTGATCGAGAAACCTCTCGGAGCCACAATATCTTCAATCCAAGTAATCACGGCGTTAAATACTCCCAGACCGATGAAGAATATGACCATTAACAGCACGAAGTCACGTTTACGCAGTGTTTGCTTCAGTCCTTCAAACACCAAGGATCGCTCCTCCTGACCTGGAGCGTTGGGTGGTGTGGGTGGCCGCTCCCTCGCCAGCCCAATAAAAGCCAACGCCACGCCCATAGATACGATCCCGTAGGTCAACAGCATGTTCGGGATTCCCAGGCGAAGCGTGAGGAAAGGCGTCAGGGCAAGACCGAGAACGATCCCCAAATACATTGCCAGTGAACCAAATCCCGAGGCGGTTGCCCTATCCCTAACGGGAAACCAATGCGCGGCCACAGTAGTGATGGCGTTGAGGATGAATGGTTGTCCAACTGCGATTCCGATCTGCGCGATCAGCACCAGCGTGTAATTCTCCCCAGCCAGGCCGCGCATTAAACCGAAAATACCTGTGAATGCGGCGCCGATCCCTACCCCAATGTGCATGCCATAGGTGTCAATGACCCATGAGGCCGGAATCGATACAATGATGTAAACAATCATAAAACTCATTGATAAGAGACCGATGCTCAAATGCGATACCCCGTAATAGGTTGCCGCATCGCCGGTGATCGCTGCGAAGGTAATCCATAGCAGCTGGTTGACGGCCACTACAAACATGAAAGCGATCAGCACTACCCATCGGTAGGGATATACCTTGTATGTCGTTTGATCCATAAGATCGGTCCTCCCGTTATTTTTGATTTGGGAGTTCGCCAACGTCCTTCTATCAAAAATGATCACGTGTCGGTTGTAGATTTCCCCCGACGGTGAACCCAGTTTTGGTTTCATCCCTGTGAATGTAAACCCACCGACACCCTAGAGGGTGCACACAACCTAGTCCCCTCCGATTATTATAAGCAAGCCAATAAATCTCGCCATA
The DNA here is from genome assembly GCA_965372425.1 of uncultured Anaerolineales bacterium. Classification (GTDB taxonomy): domain Bacteria; phylum Chloroflexota; class Anaerolineae; order Anaerolineales; family E44-bin32; genus E44-bin32. The sequence goes on along the minus strand of CBDVCG010000368.1, from coordinate 1,185 downwards.
AGCTCCCTCCCCCCATATACACCATGCCCTTTCTCGCCAGGAAATTTCTTGGATTTAACCCTTAATTGCTACAATCAGGGGTTGATTGCTTATCGTGGGTACTTTCCCTAACTTTGTCTTGCTTAAAGCCTTTCGGCTACGAGTACGATTCCTGAACCTTCACCCTGGATCAAGATAGGGCGTCTCCCAAGGTCTTTGAACGACAAGTTCTACCCGAAAAATCTCTTGGCCGTGTTTTACACAGAAATCGATCTTAGATGATCTGGAAACTAAAACTGTGAAGGCATGGACACCTGGGTCGTTGGTTCGAATCCGAAGAAGGTGGCTAGGAGAGTTGATACGAACTTGTCAGGGTTCTTTCAGATGAATTCCTTTTTCAAGATGCCGATCTCTCACCAATCCACTCGATCTTGACAAGATCTTTGACTGCATTGAATTCCGGATCGCCGGTGACGAGCACGCCATCGTTCGCTTGAGCAGCTGTGATGGCAATGGCGTCCGCGTACGCTACCGGATAATGCGCCTTGACGTGTGCAGCCGCGAGCACCATTTGGCGATCGACTGAAAGGATCTCGATGGGCAACTGCTCGATGATCGCCAGGACCTCCTGGGTTTTCGCCAGCCCGCGTTCCCGTTCCGTGATGTAAACCACTTCCCCCAGGTTGATCAGCGACAGGGAGGCACGGCCCTCCCCAAGGGAGGCATCGTGGAGGATCTCTTTGACTCGCCCCTCCCCAGCCTCGCCTCCCAGGAATGCAAGCAGTGCGAAGCTGTCCAGGACATAGACCGTCGAGCTATCGCTCACGTGCTCGTTCCTTTCCGCGTTCATCTACGAGGGCTTGAGTAAGGGACGTTTCACCCTTGAGCATCCCTCCTGCATTCTCCAGAGGGTCCTCGGAAGAGGGGATCAAGGAAAGCACACCGCCGTAGTCGACGACATGGATCTCATCTCCGGGTTTCAGGTTATATTTTTTCCGCAGGTCGGCCGGTATCACCACCCAGCCTTTTTGGGAGATCTTCAATGTCATCGTATTTCTCTCCTCAAAGCGTTATACTTTAGCACGCTTTAGTATAACATATATTAATAAAGTATCCCTTTGATGAGTTGGAAATCGGGAAAGAAGAATTGGAAAGCCTGACGGTCTACGTTTCGTCCAGGGGGCCGAAATTCGAGATCAAGAGCTA
>CBDVCG010000367.1:0-3061 GCA_965372425.1 uncultured Anaerolineales bacterium | reverse complement strand
CTCGAGAACAATTTCCGGGCTGGGCGTTGGCCATCGAAATCTACCTCGAAGGTGGAATCCGGGGTGTGGAGCTGGGATCTGTCGCCTTTGCATATGTGGATAAGGATGGTGAGGAGCATCATCCAGCCATGGAGCTCCTTCGTATGGCGATCCCTAGACGTATGTACACACAGACTCATATGGATCTCGTCACTCAGACGTTCGAGCAGATTAAGAAGCGCAGTCAAGACATACGCGGATATCGAATTACGTATGCACCCAAGCTACTCCGGCACTTTACTGCAAAGTTTGAACCTATGTAGACGCGAGTACTTTGAGACGTATGTCACAAAGGACCGAGGCTGTCTCAAAAGAGAAAAAGAGTGAAGAATCCCGCAGCGAGCTGCGGGGCATCTTCCAAGGAAAAAGCCTTATAGGGGGTTGCCACCCCCATACTCCCCTTGCCACTCATCCCGGCTGAAAGCTACAGGGTATTCTGGCTTTTACCCATAAATCCATAACTGAGTCCACCTCCCACGTCATGCATGAAAATAAAAAGAGCCTCTCAAAATGAGAGGCTTTTTTTATGGACAAGATCTAGAGAGCAGGGATTTTAAGCTCCATGCCAGCCTGAATGATGTCTGGATTATCACCGATCACCTTAAGGTTTGCACGACAGATATAGATCCAGTTTACGCCGGTCTTGTAATATTTTTCGGAGATCATGCTTAAGTTCTCACCTGCTGCAACAGTGTGAGTGGTCTTGACTTTGAAGTTCTCCAGTGGTTCATATTCTGGCTTGGCTTCTTCGGCCTTGGCTTTCTCGATATCCTCTTTCCTATCTTTCATGATGTCGTCGTACGGGCTCTTCTCTTCCGGCATCCTAGCCTCCTTATAACTTTTTCACATTTCCCCAATTGTTCACCATTACAATGATGATACGGTTCTTGTTCCAAGCTGCACATCAAATTTCGCAGCCGAAGGTGTGCCTCACGTTCCTCAGGTTTACAGAGTGACATGAGAACAGTACAATCCACCAGGTTGTTAGGTGCGACACCATATCTTTTCACCCTCATGACGGATGCATTTGGTCAAAGTGTATGAGAGATTTATTTCGCAGGTCATGGGTCCCTCCCATCATGCTCCTGCTGATTTCCATCCTCGCCTACGGGATTCTTCTGCCCACGCTCGGTTTTTATTGGGACGATATGCCCAAGCTGTGGTTCCTCCACCGTTTCGGTCCTTCAGGCTTCCACCAGGTCTATGAGATCGACCGCCCCTTTTTAGCCTGGACCTATCGGGTCACCACCCTCATCATTGGAGAAAGTGCGCTTGGTTGGCAGTTGTTTGGGCTTATTTCGCATTGGATGAGCGCCGCAGCTTTCTGGTGGATGCTCCGGACGGTGTGGCCAATGCGCGTCCAGGAGGCATTCTGGGGGGCAGCACTTTTCCTTGTTTATCCCGGGTTTTCACAGCACGCGATCTCCTTAATATACAGCCATTATTTTCTCATTTACGCTGTGTTCCTACTGTCTTTAGTTTTAATGATCAAAGCAGTACGAGATCCGAAGCGACGCTGGCTGTACACGAGCCTGGCGCTTCTCGCGTCAGCCTACAGCATGTTCTCACTTGAATATTTCGTGGGTCTTGATTTCATCCGACCAGTTTTGCTGTGGTGGGTTATAAAGGAGGAATCCAGGAAGGAGCGTCTGAAGAAAACGATCCAAGCCTGGTCCCCTTATCTCATTCTCGCAATCGCCTATCTCATCTGGCGAACTGTCATATTTGCCTTCCCCACCTATGAGCCTTTGCTCCTAGAATCTACCAGTCTGGATCCCCTCACGAGCGTCGGATCGCTTCTAACTACAATTCAGGAAGATATCATTTTAGCCGGGTTTACTGCATGGAGCCGTATTTTCTATCCCCAGGAGGTGCGCTGGGAAGGCACGAAGTCCTTGATCCTTTACACGACCGTGATCGCAGTTACGAGCGTCCTGTTCGGTATTTACGCGTATTTCGCCGATGATGAGTCATTCGAGAACAAGGACGGCCGGTCATCGCGTGGACCCTGGGAAGTCGTGATCACGGGGCTGTTCGCACTATTCGTCGCGGGATGGCCATTTTGGATTACCCAGCTGCCTATGGCGTTGGATTTCCCCAAGGATAGATTCACCCTGCCGATGGCGTTCGGTTCGAGCCTGACGCTCCTCGGGTTGATCGGCGTAATTCCCGGCAGGCGCCTGATTAAGATCGTCATTATCGCCGCTCTGGTTGGGTTTGGAGCAGGGATGCAGGTTCATTATGCCAACCAGATGCGGGTAGAATTTACTTCCTTGAAGACGTTCATGTGGCAGCTAGCCTGGCGAGTTCCTGATCTGGAAGCGGGGACGGCGGTCTTGACGAACGAGCTTCCATTCCCGCACTACAGCGATAATTCTCTTACGGCCCCGATTAATTGGATGTATGATCCCGATGGCGATTCCCCTGAGATGTCTTACATACTCTACTATCCGACTGTGCGTCTGGGTCGAGGTCTTCCTGCGCTTGAAGAGAATCTCCCCATCGAACAATGGTATCGGGCAACGACATTCTCTGGATCCACGTCGGAGATGCTGGCATTGTCGTACACCCCTCCTGGATGCTTGCATGTCCTCGATGTCATCCATGATGACTCACTACCAGGACTTCCCCCGGAAATGCCTGATGTAATCCCGCTCTCGAATTTAGACCAAATCGTCACAGATCCATCGGAGCCTGTTCAGCCTCCAGAAAATGTTTTTGGAAGCGAACCTGCCCGCGGCTGGTGCTACTACTATTTGAAGGCGGACCTCGCCCGACAGCAAGGAGATTGGGCCAGGATCGTGGAACTTGGAGAGATCGCATTCAACTTAGGTGATCGACCCAATAACGCATCAGAGAGAATTCCCTTTATCGAGGGGTATGCGCATCGTGGGTATTGGGATACCGCGGTAGAGCAAAGTATGAGGGTGGTAGAAGATCAACCTGCGATGGTGCGTTTGGTGTGCCCTGCCTGGGATCGTATTGAATCTTCTGTCGCCTATATCCCGGCGAGGGATGAGGC
>CBDVCG010000366.1:0-3068 GCA_965372425.1 uncultured Anaerolineales bacterium | reverse complement strand
AAGTCGTGTAGATGATGCGCAGGTCGAGACCGCCGAACGGATCGCAGAAGAGAGCCCATCTCTGGATGAACGAGTCGTCGAAGACGAGATACAGCAGAGAATCGAACGAGAACTGGGACGGCTCCCTGAAGATTACCAAGAGGTCATCCGCATGCGCATATTGCTGGACTTACCCACCGACATCGTCGCGGGATGGCTTGACCGCAGCGAAGGAGCCGTTCGGGTTCTCCTGCATCGAGCCCTCAAGACCCTGCGCGAGAATCTGACCGATAGTGATTTTTGATATGAATGACGATTTCGCACGAATTCTAGATGACTGCATCACCAAGATCCAATCGGGCGAAGGGACAATCGACGATTGTTTGCAGCAGCATTCGCAATACGTGGAAGCGCTGGCCCCATTGCTGGAGATTGCACGCTCAACGCGCACTCATCTCTCACCGCAGGGTCCAGATGAGACTTTCGTCGAGACCTCAAAAATCAGGGTGATGAATCAAATTCGCGCTGCGCAAAGGTCGCGACCCACACTCGAGCGCAAGGCTGAAAGACGACAAAGATGGATGCTTCGACCTGCCTTCGCCCTTATGAGCTTCTTGGTTGCCTTTACATTGCTCGCGGCGAGTTCTGGCGCCGTGTATGCCTCTTCGGAGGCATTACCTGGGGATGCGCTCTATATTGTGAAACGAGGAGTCGAAGAGGCGCGGTTATTATTTACTCTTGATCCCGATATGGATCGGGCTCTTCTCCTCCAATTTTTGGACAGGCGCCTGGAAGAGGTTGAAGAGGCTTTGAACTTAGATCGAGAGGAGGACGCATGGTGGGCTCTGGTCGAATACGAGAACACCGTTGGCGAACTCCTTCATCTCGCAAATTCATCATCTATTGAAGAGGGGGCATTGGATCAGATCCAGATTCATTTAAGTAATCAGCAAGTCGTACTTCAGCGCGTAAAAAGCAAGGCTCCACCACAAGCGCAGGAAGCGCTTGACAATGCACTGGAACGCTCCCAACGTGGGAAGGAGACCATAGAGCAAATTAAGCAAGGCGGGAAACCGAGCGATCTGGCTCCAGGGCAGTTAAAGAAAACCACTGATGATCAAAAAGGAACCGGGGATGATCGTGGTAGGGGGAAAGATAAGGAAAAAACAAAGACGCCTAAGCCTAGAAAAGATAAGTCACCAACCCTTATCCCCTAATATAAATGATCCATAAGGTACAGTATCCCGGATACTAACGGTATCCGGGATACTGTTTTGTACACATCCCAAACCGGAAATCCATGTCTGTGCTATTTCTCCCGGCAACTCATCTATCCTGCCTCTGGCCGTGCAGCGAGGACGACTTCTACCGTGAGTGTTTCACCGTCCCGTAAGATTTCGAGTTCGACACGCTGCCCAACACGCGATTCCTCGGAAATATATGTGAGCAGATCGTCGAAGTCGATGATCTCGACTCCATCGATAAAGACAATCACATCTCCGCCCACCGGGAGGATTTGACCATCGACATCAGCCTCGGAATCGCTGCCGAGGAGACCGGCGTCAGATGCAGGGCCGCTCTCAAGCACATTGATCACGAGGATCCCGTTCTGTGTAGGCTCCAGATTCATCGCCTCGCGACTCTCTGGCCGCAAAGTTGCCCCGGCGATTCCCAGCCACGGATGTTCATACCTTCCGTCCGAGATGAGGACGGGAGCCACTCGGGCAACGGTCCCGGACGGGACCGCAAATCCCACCCCGCTGAACTGCCGGTCGGATGATTCGATCGCGGTGTTCACGCCGATCACCTCGCCTGCGATATTTAATAACGGACCACCCGAATTGCCTGGATTGATGGCGGCATCGGTCTGAATCACACTGGGAATACTGAAGCTTGCCCCGCCAGCCGTTCGGGCTTGTGAGGGCAGCGTTCGTCCGAGCGCACTTACGATGCCCGTAGTCATCGTCCCTTGTAAACCAAAGGGGTTTCCGATTGCCAACACGGTCTGCCCGACCCGCAGCGTCTTTGAGTTGGCCAGGACCAGAGGGACGATCCCTTCGGGGAGGTCGGCTACTCTGATGACAGCCAGATCGCTATCTGGATCGGTTCCCACAACTTCGGCGTCCGAGCTGAACCCTTGAGAAAAAACAACCATGATGCGGTCTGCCTGGTCAACCACATGGAAATTGGTCACGATGTGCCCGAGCTCGTCGATCACGAAACCCGATCCCTGACCGAATCGAAACGGCTCTTGTGGGACCTCGGGATGATCGGGCAAATCAGGCGCGATTTCTTCGCCAAGTTCCAGGGTCTGCTGCACCTGTATATTCACGACAGCAGGGTTAACTCTCTCGTATACCTCGGAAAACACCGTTCCGATATCCTCGATGACGACAATGTTTGGCTCCGGGTTCACGATCATCTCTTGCGCTGGCGGCGCTGCCACGGCGCACGCGGTTAACATCAAACCCGTTACAACAATGAAGACTGCAATAGACACATATGCATGGTTCTTTTTCAACATCTTTCGTTCTCCACTTTCTCGATTTGTTTGACCGAAAGCCGATATGGTCGACCAAATCGGGATGCTAGACTAAATTTCGCGATTCACCATAGTCATCGAGCCCCTGTCGTGCAAGTAGCCCGAATTCGCATCTTGTCCAATTAGGGGGATTCTACGAACCATTTATAAGAGTAAGATTAGGATTTTAATCGGTATCTTTTCTTCGGACACGGCGAGGCGTTGCGATAAACCACCAACATCGGACAGCGGAGCACGAAATTACACAAGGAAAGGCGCGGTTTCTATCAACACCAGAGGGGAAACAATTTCATCGCTAGTACCATAATCCGGTTGACCGATCATTGAATCGGACTTATGATACCAATGGTTTTGTGGTCAGACCACCATACCGGAAGGTAATGATGAAAATCCATCCCGTAAAATATGTCACGAAGGCACAAATTGTTGCCGGCCGCCTGGCGGCTTCCATCCTCGACGGCCAGTTTAAAGAAGGTGACAAGCTGCCCTCTGAGCGGGATTTAATGACCCAGCTCGATGTCAGCCGCGCCACGCTGCGTGAAGGGTT
>CBDVCG010000365.1:0-3071 GCA_965372425.1 uncultured Anaerolineales bacterium | reverse complement strand
ATTCGAATGAAGATGCGTGGGCTGAGAGCGCCAGTTTGTGCAGTGGGTCCATGGCTCTTTAACGATAGCACAAACGTTCTATTCCTGCAAATTGACAACAGGCTTTCGGATGTGTCACATAATTACCAAGAAGGGCAATAAAGGAGTCGGCTGGCTTGGGCAACCGGTTTATTACCCGATGTGAGCCATGCTAGTTGCCATCATCTAAAGGGCGGTAACCCTCACACCAATCCCTCCCCCTCAGGGAGAGGGGCTTTGATTCACATACTTGAGATTTGGAGATGAGAGGCATGAATCGAACCAGGCATGATCATCGTATTTCCTCCGCGACGATTATGAGACACCTGGCATTATTCTTAAGAGTTGCGCCTCCCGACTTTAAGCCCGGATCTACCCGGCGTGTGTGGATCGGTGGATCAGATGAGCATCTAGCGAGTAAAGTAAAAGCCCCGCGTATCTGTCGAGAGTCTACACCACGCATTCAGAGAATGATGTTGTAGAGCGTTATGGCGCTACTTCTAATAGTGCTAACTGTACCATTACCGCATGTTCCACTTTTTCCATATCGCGCCCGGAAAGCCTACCCATCTGATCGATCAATCGGAGCTTGCTCACAGTAGTTAGTTGATCCGCCATCGCCTTTTTCTTGCGCCGTTTAACAGTCACGACTGCTTCGCTTGGATAAACCCGATCTACCCGCGAGGTTAAAGGCACTACCTGGACGCGATTTAGATGTCGGTTAGCCGCGTCATTACTGATAATGATTGCAGGTCGCCTCTTTCTAATCTCGCCCCCAACTGACGGATCAAAGCTTACCCACCAGACATCACCGCGCCTCATCGCTTACATCTCCGATAGTGGCTTCTGCCCATTCCAGCGCATCGGCTTCCCGCGCTTCATCTTGTGCCATCTCGACGTATGCAGCCTCAAGATCAAGCGAAAGGACATGCGGGCGTACCAGATCCTCGATAAAACGACTGATTCGGCCTTGCCCAATAACCTCATGTAGACCTTCATACACTTGCTCTTCAATCGTGATCGTAAGTTTCTTTCGCATCAGATAACTCCATCGTATACGTATACTATACGTACAGTATACACATCCCCTTCCATTGTCAATACCAACCAGGGACACAATCAAAGGAGGTGGACTCGCAAACGGTTTTGAGTTCATCCGCCTTTGCAAGACTTGGTCTTGCTGTTATCGAGCGAACGCGAGGCAGTCGTCGACTGGAGTGAATGGTTGATGACCAGGGGCGAGGAACGTATGAGTCTCAAGGGGGAAATTACGATGGCTCTACGCTGCGGCAGATTTTACTCGCCGAACAGTGTATCCGCACCTTTTTGGGCTCGGTCTTTGAGAGCTTCACCCTCCAGGTTGCCCAGTGAGGCATAGAATGTTTCATCATAATCACGTGTGCGGATGACAATAGGCATCGGGACCGCATGACCCAAGATGAGGGCTTGCTGCCTCGTATCAAGACGCGCGAGCACCTCGCGTAATGCGCTGGATCCACTCACACCGGAAAAAACAGCTCTGATATCTGCTTCGTTGTCGAGGAGACATGTCACCCGAGTGCCAATCTGACTCATGACCTCGTCTTCGATGCCGCTTGGACGCTGGTCAACGATGAGAAGTGTGACGTTGTATTTTCGGAGCTCGCGTGCGATGTTGCCGAAGATGGTATGCCCGGCGATTTGTGGATCCAGGAATTTGTGAGCTTCCTCGATGACGATGACCAGCGGTCTCGGGTCGTCCGCGCGGCCTCCCGCTGCAAGGTTCTTCTGATGGACGTAGCGGTCATGTATTCGTCTTGTGAGATAGTTCGCCACGAGAACATAGGCCGAGAGCGTATTACCGTACTTCCCGAATTCGAGCACGACACTCGTGCCTTGATTGAGACGGTTGAATATGTCATCGACGGTGTCATCTCCCTCACCCGGTATGAGAAAGCCCAGGCGTGGGAACACGGATTCAAACTTCCTCCGGATCGCACCCAGCGTTCCGGGCACGATTCTGCCGCTATCGATAATTACCTGGATATCCACGTCATCATCTGCGTCGGATAAAAGTTTCGAAATCCAATCCTTTCCCAAGCGTCGGTGAAGGTAGTACAGCGCCCCGGTCTGGATATCGGAAAGCCCGAGGAGCGAGGAGAGCATTTCCACGTCCTCGGGCTGGATTTCCTCATAACCAATCCTCAAAACCCGATCATACTTGCTCCCCCGCGCTCTGGAGGTGTCCTCATCGAGTGTGACGACGCTCACCCGACCGTCTTGAAACAACTGTCGAAGCCCCTTGTATTCCCGTCCAGTATCGTCCTTCACGGCCCATCCGTAGTCGTTATGCATGTCGAAGATGAGCGCCGATGCAAGACCGGATTGGATGATCCCAGCCAGGAGGGTCCTGGTAATGAATGATTTTCCTGTACCTGTCTTTCCGAAGACACCCGATGAACGCTCAACGAAGCGTTCCAGGTTGATGTTGACCTGGACGGTCTCCATATCGAGCGGCGTGCCGAGATAAAAGTGAGATCTGTCTTCCTCGCCAAAAACCCGATCGACATCACCAGCCGAAGCCTCATAAACCGCGGAGAAGTGTGTGGGCACTGTTTTTATCGGCCGGGGTTGGTCGTCGTCATCGAGCATGAGCATCGGTGTGATGTCGAGAAGCACGTAGGCTATCTCGCCGCCATACACATCCAGCGAGAACGGATCGGAGACTTCTGGGGGGTGGTGGATTAATCCCGGGTTGGTCGCATCGAGACGGATGTCTGTGATCATGCCGAAGAACGTCCTGCCGGTCTGTCGTCCATGGATAACTACATACCGCCCAACGGCCAGCTTCTCGACTGTGAACCTTGGGTCGAGCTTCATGCGTAATCCAGATGAAAGCGATCCACCAACGATGAGGCCCAGTGGATTTTCATCTTGTTTTTTCCCAAGAACGGCATCTAGTTCTGAATCATTCGGCATGCGTCTTCCTCATTTTGATACGTGATTTAGTCCATTAAAAAAACTTACGGTTTGATCCTTTGGATGAGCGTTTCAAGTCGAACGAAGTCTTCGTT
>CBDVCG010000364.1:0-3077 GCA_965372425.1 uncultured Anaerolineales bacterium | reverse complement strand
CGAGATCCATGTTTTCCACGCAAAAGCCGTGATCTTCTGCACCGGTGGTTGGGGAAGGGTGTGGGAAATTACCTCAAACGCCCATTCCTATACGGGAGACGGGGTAGCTATCACGCTAAGGCGGGGGATCCCAGCGGAGGATATGGAGTTCTTCCAGTTTCACCCCACCGGCATATACCGTATGGGCATCCTGATCACCGAGGGCGTTCGCGGGGAGGGGGGTGTGCTCGTCAATAACGAGGGCGAGCGCTTTATGGAGCGCTATGCACCATCGGTAAAGGATCTGGCCTCGCGCGATGTGATCAGCCGGGCGATGTACCTTGAGATGCGTGATGGTCGAGGCATTGATGGAGAGCGTTATCTGTACCTGGATGTCCGGCCTGAAGTTGTGAATAAATATGCGGCCATCGACGGAAGAACGAATCCTGACGGGACTCCCTATCGCATTACATCAGCGGATATTTTCGCCAAGCTGCCTGACATCATCGACTTCTGCCGGACGTATATGAACGTCGATCCGGTAAGCCAGCCGATGCCGGTGCAGCCTACAGCGCATTATGCCATGGGCGGAATTCCGACGGATGTCCATGGTCAGGTGTTCGCTAATGAGAAAAATAAGATTATGCCCGGATTGTATGCAGCCGGAGAGGTTGCCTGTGTTTCGGTGCATGGAGCAAACCGCCTGGGCACGAATTCCTTGCTCGACATCATCGTGTTTGGAAAAGAATCGGGTTTGAGAGCGGCTGAGTTCGCGCGGGAAAGCGATTTCACCCCGCTTCCTGATGATCCCACAGATCGGGTCCGCGAAGAAATCGCCGCCCTGCAAAGCGGTGATGGCAGCGAGAAAGCGGCAACCCTCCGACGGGAAATGCAAGAAGTGATGTTCGATCACGTCGGCGTTTTCCGAATGGAGGAGGGGATGAAGCAGGCGGTGGAGAAGATTGCAGAATTGAAGAATCGCTTCGGCCATGTGCGCGTGGATGATACCGGCAAAGTATTCAACACGGACACATTGGAAGCATGGGAACTTGGCTGTATGCTCGATATCGCCGAAATAACAGCAGTCTCTGCCGTGGCGCGAAAGGAAAGCCGGGGGGCACATGCACGCGAGGATTATTCAGAGCGAGAGGACAAGAAATGGATGAAGCATACAATGTCCTTTCTCGATCCATCGGGCGTGTCCCTGCGCTATAAACCCGTGACGATCACAAAATACAAGCCCATGAAACGGGTCTATTAGGAGAGGTGTTATGGAGGTTACGCTCCGAATTCTTCGGTACAACCCTGAGATGGACAAGAAGCCTCACTACGAGATATACAAGGTCGAGGGCGAAGACAACGATCAAGTGCTGGACTTGCTCAACCAGGTGAAATGGTACCAGGACGGCACGCTCTCCTATCGTCGCTCGTGCGCACATGGCATTTGTGGTTCTGATGCAATGCGTATCAACGGAAAGAATAGGCTAGCATGTAAAGTGCTTGTGAAAGATGTGGGCAAGAAAATCACCATCGAGCCAATTCTGGGGTTGGAAATTGTTAAAGACATGATCGTAGACATGGAGCCCTTCTTCGAGCACTATCGTTCTGTAATGCCGTATCTCGTAAATGACGAACCTGCACCTCCGGGGGAGCGGCTGCAAAGCCCGGAGGAACGAGAAAGATACGATGACACCACCAAGTGCATCCTCTGCGCGGCCTGCACGACCTCCTGCCCTTCATACTGGGCGAGCGGCGAGTACGTGGGACCGGCAGCCATGGTCCTGGCGCACCGTTTTATCTTTGACAGTCGCGATCGAGCCAGCGCTGAACGCCTTAAGATATTGAATAATCGAATGGGGGTTTGGCGCTGTCATGACATCTATAACTGCACGCTGGCATGTCCACGAGATATCGAAATTACGACAGCGCTGGGCGAGATCAAGATGGCGATTACGACCGGGAAGGTGAAATAGGAACGGCTGATAAATGATTTGGCGCAGGCACATGGTCCCATGACGGCGAGCGTACTCGGGCAATCCCCTGCCAACCGCGGGGAGATTGCTTTTTCACGCAAGGACTCGGTTAAAGAAGACCCCAGGCATATTGTTCGCGCGAATGTTTCAGTGGTATTCTTGACCAAATGGCAATGAAAATAATGGACCTTACTGATGTTTTCAACCGCCCTCCGCGCATCATGATTGCGGACGATGATTGGCTCAATCGCGATCTCCTCAAAGCATATCTAGCTTCATCAGGCTGTGATGTCATCACCGCGCCCGATGGGCATACGGCTCTGGAACTGGCGCTCGAGCAGCCCCCGGATCTGGCGCTGGTCGATGTGCAGATGCCGCGCATGGATGGTCTCGCACTTTGCAGAGCGCTTAAATCCACCCCGGCGACTCAATTTATGCCGGTGGTGATTGTGACCGCGTTCGACAGCGAGGACGATGAGATTAAGGCGATTGATGCGGGCGCAGACGATTTCGTCACCAAGCCTTACAGCTCGACTGTTCTACTTACGCGTGTACGGTCTTTGCTGAGGATCAAGAAACTGCATGATGAGCTGGAATCTCGCAACCGTCTCTTGCGCCAGGTACTCGATCGGTTCATCGCTGAAGATGTAACCGACGTGATCCTGACCGACCCCGAGCGCTATTTAAAGCTCGGTGGGGATATCCGCGCTGTGACGGTGCTCTTCGCTGACATCCGAGGATTCACACGATTCACGGAAGCACATACTGCGGAACATGTAATTGAAACTCTCAATCATATCTTTCAGACGCTGAGTCAGCTCGTATTCAAACATCGCGGCACCTTCGACAAGTACTTGGGGGACGGGTTCATGGCTTTCTATGGCGCGCCGATTGCCGGGGAAGACGATGCCAAGCGTGCCCTTGACACCTCGCTAGAGATGCAGAAACTCTTTAAGCAGTTACGGGATGACTCGGGAGAAGACTTGATCGGTTTGGGATTAGGTATCGGGCTTCATTCAGGGGATGCTGTTGTGGGGAACATCGGTTCGGATCGTGTCATGGACTACACTGTTGTTGGGGATGTCGTGAACGTTGCAAAACGTTTGCAGGAACAGGCGGACGGCG
>CBDVCG010000363.1:0-3078 GCA_965372425.1 uncultured Anaerolineales bacterium | reverse complement strand
GTACGCACTGATCAATGCTGAGAATCCCGCTTATGGCATCACCCAGGGGACCGTGGATGATGTGCTGGCAAGCGAGAACATCAAAGCAAAAACGGTGCTCGGCACGGAAGGCGATTGGGGCTACTCATCGGTAGGTCTTGAGGCAGATGCGCTCGCAAATGCCATCAGGGCTGTCGGAAACTACGGAGAAATCTACAATCGTTACATGGGACCAGATGGAATCGCGTTTACTCTACCACGCGGTTTGAACGAACACTGGACCGAGGGCGGGTTGATCTACGCTCCGCCAATCAAGTAACAACATCTCTACGAGATGAGCAGCCCGAAAATTCTCCGGGCTGCTCACTTCATCTCTCATAAGCGATAACAAACGACTGTCGTCTTCGCCCTCACCTAGCAATTCACAAGCGCGCGATAGCGTCATCCCTTTCTGGCGTGATGAGCGCAAGTTGACGGCGGCGGCTCAGGTGACTTCAGCAATCTTCGTCATCGGCTTGTTGATATGGGTAGGTGTGAACCTGCTGGAAGCTGCAGAACAACGAGGGTTGAGCCTCGGTTTTGACTTCATCAACGATCCGGCGGGGTTCCCCATCAGCGAGTCGGTGATTCCCTTTGATGATTCCTACCCCTTCGGCACCGCCTTCCTGGTGGGGGTGCTCAACACGTTGAAAGTTTCAATTATCGGCATTTTTCTGGCAACAATTCTAGGCACCATCGTAGGACTAGGGCGCCTCTCAACTAATTGGTTAATCAACAAGATCGCTCTTGTCTACATCGAGATTCACCGGAATATACCTCTCCTTGTACTCCTTTTCATTTGGTACTTCGCAATCTTCAATAAATTACCCTCCGCAAAGGAAAGTCTCATCCTCCCGGGTCCCATCTTCTTAAACCAACGAGGCTTGTACTTATCATGGCCCAGGCTGACGGAAAGCGGTGGCGTGTTTGCAGTTTCACTCCTGGTGGGATTGGTTCTGGCAATCATCGCGTGGACTTATCTGCGGCGCCTGCGCGAGCGCAGCGGCCGTCCAACATACTTCGCCGGGGTGAGCTTCACCATTCTGCTCGTATCCATCGTTCTGGGTTTTGCACTCTCGGGAGGACAACCGTACTGGATTGATATTCCTATTTTTGAAGGGTTCAACTTCACGGGCGGACTTAGACTTACCCCTGAATTCGCCGCGCTGCTTGTCGGTCTGGTCATGTACACTGCGGCTTTTATCGCTGAAGTCGTTCGAGGGGGGATCCAAGCTGTTGACCTCGGGCAAATGGAGGCCGCGAAAGCTGTTGGGCTTAAGCCAATGCAAACTCTCGGGCTGGTCATTATCCCTCAAGCCATGCAGATCATTATCCCACCACTTATTAGCCAATTCCTGAATTTGACGAAGAACACAAGTCTTGCCCTAGCTATCGGCTACGCAGATCTCTTTAATGTGGGTCGTATTATGATTAACCAAGCCGGTAGAGCTGTGCCAATCTTCGGGATGATCATGGTGACATACTTGATAATTAGCCTGATTATGTCATTAATTTTGAATGCCTATAACCGCAAAATCCAGATAAGTGAGAAATCCACGTGACCGACTCGGGGAATACCCAACCGGCATCCACCAATATTCGCCCCCCTTCACCACTTAATCCTATCGTGTGGATGCGGCGCAATCTCTTCAACAACTGGTTTAACTCTGTACTCACGCTGCTGGCTTTGGGATCGATTTATTTTATCGGGCGCGCTGTACTCGAGTGGATCTTCTTCACGGCCGACTGGAGACCGGTCACGGACAATCCGATCCTCTACCTAGTGGGTCAATATCCGCGAGACCAGCTTTGGAGAGTCGGTGCGAGCCTGCTGCTTGTATCGTTCCTGACGGGCATGAGCTGGGGTAAATGGCGAGGTATCTTGCGCACTTTTGCCATGTTGCTCGCAGCCGGGTATGTGATCCTGGCGATCATACCTGTCGGCGGTCAGATGGGCAGCCTGACCGTAAGAGGTTTCTTCCTGCTCAACCTGCCAGCTATTTTCCTTGGATTTCTGCTCGGCTCCCGAAAGTTTGTCACCGTCAGGTGGATCCTTGGTAGCTGGCTGTTCTCATTTCTGGCCATTCCCTTACTCCTTCATGGAACAGGAGCAGGGACCATGCTCCCCGTCGTTGAGACGACGTTGTGGGGAGGTCTCATGGTGACGCTCTTTCTCGCCATTGGCGGAATTTTGCTCTCAGTCCCTCTCGGCGTCCTTCTGGCGCTTGGACGCCGATCCTCACTCCCGGTTATTAAGGCCTTCAGCATTATATTTATCGAGGGTATTCGCGGCGTCCCACTCATCACCATCCTCTTCATGTCATCGATTATCCTGGCTCTCTTCCTCCCACCCGAACTCAGGATTGACCGACTTGTGCGTGCACTTATCGGTATGACCATCTTCAGCGCAGCATATACCGCCGAAAATGTGCGTGGTGGGCTTCAAGCCGTTCCTGTCGGTCAAATTGAAGCTGCGAAAGCTGTCGGTCTGAATCACTTTCAAACTACGCTGCTTATCGTCTTGCCCCAAGCCCTGCGGGCTGTTATTCCTGCCATCGTAGGGCAGTTCATCAGCCTTTTCAAGGATACAACACTGGTCATCATCGTGGCCATCGTCGAACTGCTCAACATCGGTAAATCCATCCTGCAGTCCGACTTAACCTATCTTCAATTGCAATTCGAGGTTTACATTTTCATTGCCGCAGTCTTCTGGGTACTTAGCTTTTTCATGTCGTACGCAAGCCGACGGTTAGAAACCGCGCTGGGCGTCGGCGAGCGTTAGCCGGAGAAAATTATGAGCGATCCAATAATCATCTGCCGTGATGTCGAAAAATGGTTCGGTGACTTCCAGGCCCTAAAAGGGATTGATATGGAAGTAAACACGGGCGAAGTCATCGTAATTTTTGGGCCTTCCGGATCGGGAAAATCAACTTTCATCCGCACCATCAACCGACTCGAAGAACATCAAAAGGGCGACATCATCGTGGATGGCATCGAACTCACCCATGATGTTCGTAATATTGCCGCTGTTCGCAGTGAGATCGGCATGGTTTTTCAACT